>JALNYD010000400.1 GCA_023230025.1 Candidatus Cloacimonadota bacterium
TGCCTTGAATTCAGCTTCCATGCCTGCGTAGATCTTGTCGAGGACCGGTTTGTAGTCCTTGGTGAACTTGATCTGCGGCATTTCGTTCTTTGATTTGATCGAAAGGATCTGTGATGGCGGAACGCCTGCAGCCTGTGCGGCATATGCAAGGTCCGCATAGGTCCTGATCATCTTGAACATATCAAGCTGCTTGGGCAGATCACAGTAGGTGTCGACAGGGTCGAAACCGTTCTGCTGAAGGAACAGCTCACGGATCATTCTGGCGACTTCGATGGTGATCTGCTCGGCTTCCGGTAATGCATCGGATCCGACCAGTTGCACGATTTCGAGCAGTTCGGCTTCCTTCTGGAGAACTTCCATGAACCAGGCACGGAGTTTGTTCCAGTCGGGTGAGACCTTCTCGTCGTAGTAATCATTCAGCTGTGCCATGTACAAAGAGTACGACTGCAGCCAGTTGATTGCCGGGAAGTGCCGGCGGCGGGAGAGGTTTGCATCGAGTGCCCAGAAGACTTTGACGATACGAAGCGTGTTCTGCGTGACCGGCTCGGAGAAATCTCCGCCTGCAGGGGAAACTGCGCCGATAACGGAAACAGAGCCTGATCCGCCTGCGAGAGGCTGGACAAGTCCTGCACGTTCGTAGAACTCGGAGAGTCTGGACGACAGGTATGCCGGGTATCCTTCTTCTCCGGGCATCTCTTCAAGACGGGAACAGATTTCACGCATTGCTTCTGCCCACCGGGAGGTGGAGTCTGCCATTAATGCAACGTCGTAGCCCATGTCACGGAAGTACTCTGCAAGAGTAATACCGGTGTACACGGATGCTTCACGGGCTGCCACTGGCATGTTGGAAGTGTTTGCGATGAGAATCGTTCTCTCCATAAGAGAGTTTCCGGTTTTCGGGTCCTGGAGTTCAGGGAACTCGGTCAGAACTTCGGTCATCTCGTTGCCGCGTTCACCGCAGCCGATGTAGACCACGATTTCTGCGTCAGACCATTTTGCCAGCTGCTGCTGGGTAACGGTCTTTCCGGATCCGAACGGTCCCGGGATTGCTGCAGTTCCGCCTTTTGCGATCGGGAAGAGTCCGTCAAGGATCCTCTGACCGGTAAGGAGCGGGATGCTCGGGCTGTGTTTTTCCACGTACGGACGCGGGACACGGACCGGCCATTTCTGCATCATGGGGAAGGATTCGCCTGAGTCGAGTTCGATAACGATCTCGTCGATGGTGAAATCTCCTGCATTGATCTTGGTGACCTTGCCGCTCTTTGCGAGTGGCGGGATCATGACCTTGTGCACGATACTGCGTGTTTCCTGGACTTCACCGATGATCTGGCCGGGAGCTACTGAGTCTCCTACATGGACGACCGGTTTGAAGGTCCATTTCTTCTCATGGTCCAGTCCCGGTGCGGTAACACCGCGTGCAATAAAGTTACCCATCTTCTGGATGAGCACTTCGAGCGGACGCTGGATACCGTCGTAGATACTGGTCAAGAGACCCGGACCAAGCTCGACTGCGAGCGAAAGGCCGGTGTTTATGACGGGTTCACCCGGGCGAATGCCCGTGGTCGATTCATAGACCTGAATAACGGTGTCTGCACCGTCGATCTTGATGACCTCTCCCATCAGTTCCTCGTTTCCGACCTTGACCACATCATACATATGTGCATCAAGATCAACTGCAGTGACAACTGGTCCTGCAATTCTTTTGAGTATTCCTGGTTTGCTATTTACTTCCACAAATCAACACCCACCGAACGTTTTATACGCTCCCTCAGGGAGAGACCTGCCTCCTGCCCACCGATCGTCACGATGGTCGGTTTGACAGAATTTTCAATGATTACCTGCAGGCGACGCGGGATCTGGTCAAGGTCAGTGCTCTGCAGCACAAGTATTCCGACATTTGCATCATCGAGTACCTTTGTAATGGTTTCGGCAAGTTTTTCTGGATTTTCTGCAGAGTAGGTCTTTTTGATGCCAGCGAGCTGGAACCCTAAGACGAACTCCTTATTTCCAATTACTGCGATTTCCATTTACATCACCAGGTACTTTTCGAGAATCTCTGAGCTAAGGCCTGCTTCTTTTCCACGGGCAATGGCACGGAGATTGGATACTTCATACTTCTTTCTTTCAAGATACACAAGAAGCGGCGAGATTGAGAACGGATTCCGTTTTGAAACTTTATCCATCTGATTGAGCTGAGCTGCAATCAGGGTGCTTTCGATCGAATAGATCGGTTTCTTCTCACGCAGAGATTCAAGTGCATCAAGGAGCACGGCGACTTTGATCTTCTTCTTCAGCGAATCGACCACTTCATCGGTGCTTTCAATACTGCTGAGTCTTTCGAGCTCTTCAGGTTTGAAGGAACCGCCGGGGATCCAGATGTTCTGCTGGGCTGCGTTGTCGCCGCCCTGTGCTCGCATTCTGAAAACACTGGTGATGTTTTTGATGTCGATCTCGAACATGACATATTTCAGGAACGGAAGTCCGCCCTTCATACCGCCACGTGCTGCTTTGATCAGCGTTGCATAATAGTACTTGTAC
>JALNYD010000399.1 GCA_023230025.1 Candidatus Cloacimonadota bacterium
CGGTTGGAAATGGAGTTTTTGTAGGAGAAGGAGTTGCCGGGTTGTTTGAAAGCGGAACCTGCCCCGTTGGTACAGGAGTAGATGTTTGTAAGGTTTCAACGTTTTGCGTTGGTTCGGATGTGGGAACGGAAGTGGTTTGAGTCACAGCTTGTGTTGGGGTTGTTGAAACAGCTGTTGGAACAGGCGTACTCGTTTGAGTGGCATCACTATAAATTCCCGAATTATCTAAATCGATCTTTTGACGGTAAAAATCCTCCAGCTCGGCACCAACAACATGGATAGAACCCGAACCGGCAGTTACTATCTTTGCAAAGGCAGTAGTTTGTTTTTTATCAGAGAGGACAGTAGTAAATCCTGCAATAGTAACAAAGCCATATTCATCCGCAGTACCATTAAATACTTCAAATGGAGAAACGCCCATTACATCAATTATACTTATACCTGAGTCGCATTGAAGCAGAACTTGGAAAGCTCCTACTTCAATTGGATTTGAAGAAGAATAGACCAAGTTATACTCACCAAGACTGCCCTCAAGTGATACAGCAGACAATCCTGCTGCACTCACGACAAACAAGCCGAGACAGAGTAACCCTATAACCAGAATTTTTTTCATGAGAAACCTGCAAAAAGAATGAACTCTCATTTATGAGAGATCATTATAATATTTGTCTTTCAAGCCAACAGTAAGATAAGCTATATCACGGGCATCGAAGACGTTCACACTTCCATCGCCATTAACATCACCATAATATTTTTGACTCTCATTTAGTGTAAGCAATCCTACTGTGCTATATGCAATATCACGGGCATCGAAGACGTTAACACTTCCTTTTCCATCAACATTACCCGCAACTCTTCCGTTCAGCGTAATGCTGAGTTCAGAACACGCTACCGGATTAATGTTGTTAACAGTCATGGTTCTGTTATCAGCAGATATACTGTAAGGCATACTGGTCCAGGTACTGTTATTATTTGCGAGACAGGTGATCGTGTCAAATACCAGTGAACCTAAAGTCGAAGAGTTGGTATTACCTTTAGTACCCTGCCAGTAGACCGTAGGCATTTCTACGTTGATAGTGGAGGTGGCATCATCTCCGGCAACAGAAATGTTCAGCACATACTTAGCCGGGTTCACTGCATTCCACCGATTCGAACTGACGTTACTGATAGTTTCCTGTATGACCGGGGAGAGCAGCTGGACATCACCATCAGACATGACCGATACCGGAGCTGAAGAGATGAAACGTGCTGTATACTCAGTGATCTTACCATTGGAAACAGTCTGCACAAGGTGCATAGCACTGGCCCCATAGGTGATCGTGACATTGTAATAGTCTTCGAGTAATTTTGCAGAATACGTTGTTGCATTTACCGAACTCTGTCCTTCGACGGCAAACATGACGGAAAGTGGCTTGCCCTCTTCATCGACAGCTGTCAGATTCATATTTCCGTACCCAAGAACTGTAACGTTGGCATCGCCAAGCGCCATCATCTCATCATCGTACATCGGATAAAGACGGGACTCGATCATCGCTGTCCCCGCAGTCGTGAACTTCAGCGGTACAAAGATATTCTGTTCCCCGTTTGCGGGAATGGACACAGCATCTCCATCGTCTGAACCAATGTAAACATACAGAGATCCAGTCGATTCGTTATACATATGTTCAATATATTGATGTGCTCCGGTCGAAGTGATATAATACGCAGCGCGAGTGCCGCTTACAGCTGAATTGTTCGTATACTTTGCAGAATCGAACACAGCGAGTTTATCTGCACTGGTGATGACTTCAAGGATCATGACACCCTGATCGGCTACCGAACTGGGCAATGATTGATCAACTACCTTGTTAATTGCTGTAAACATTACGTCCTTGTCTTCACCTTCCACAATTCCAGTTGGCGGAGATACCACTAAACTGAAATTATTGGTAATCGGATCGATATGTGCATAGGGAATGGCGGCGTAGACTGGGGACTTTGCGGTATAGGCAGTACTCTTTGGAACCTGTTCTTTACTGGTAACCGCGACGATCACCGGTAAATCTGAGGGTTTAACGATTGAGACATTCCCCTGGAAATCACCTTCCGTGGTTCCATATAAATCAGTAAGCTCTGTAGAAGTTAACTGAATCCGCTCACTTGTCGTTGTAGCATTAAATGTCACTGTTCGGCTTGCTACAACCGTACCTCCGTTGTTCTTGACTTCAACTTTTACGCTCTGCGGACTGCTTAACGGAATTTCTACTGAACTCAGGGAGTTCAATCCGCGAATCGCAATTCCGGTGGTATAGGTACTGTACCAGCGCCCTCCGGACCCATACTCATCCGTGATCCCGCTGATGATGACATTCACTTTCTCTTTATTATTGATCACATAGTTCGTTTTATAAATCTCATCGCAAAGACCGATGGCAAAGGCAGCCTGACCTAAGTCATATACATCCCATGACGAGAGAGAGGAGTTCAGCACCGAATCGATCAACGAGGTTACGCTAGAATTATCCACCGTTCCCGGAAGGACCTTTTCGATCAGGAGAT
>JALNYD010000401.1 GCA_023230025.1 Candidatus Cloacimonadota bacterium
TTAGCTCCCGGATCTTGCCGATATCGTAAAAATAAGTAAGTCAATTCCTTCTTTGGCATTAGCGCCAAAGCTCACGTCGATGATTACATCCCATAGCTGGTATAAAGTATCACCCAAACTTGCAAATGGGTTTCACCTGTCACAGTGGTCGTAACTGTTTATAGGATTGTGAGATGAATAGGACTGTCTTTAGACTGTGTCACAGTGGTCTTTGGACGTTTTTGGACGTTTCAGTATCAGGGTTTTTGCAAATTTGGACTCATTTCAGGGTATTTTCAGACCATCGAATTTGGAAAAACTATTAGCTCGTTTTCTACGCTGCGCCAGTAGTGCGTTTCTCCTCGTCAGTAAATAACTCCCGGTCTGATCTGGGTCCATAAAACGGGTTCTCAAGTCTTCACGGCAGAAAACATGGTTATCTCTATTTATGGCAAATAGATGGGCTGCATTTTAGGACATTTTTAGTTTGTAGGAATCTGTTTACTCATGGTTGTGTCCTGGGCATTATATTGTGAAGTACCGGAGAAGCAGAATTGTCTGAAAATTTATCCAGAATTCCCCGTTAACAAGCGGAAATGACTTCCCAAGTTATTGCCATGCAGTAGAGTAGCACCCATCAATAACTAATGGGAGGCGCTTATGAAAGCGACCAGATACGAGTTTAGGCAGAGGCCAATCAGGGCAGACCACTGTGACACGCCGAGCACTGTGACAGGTGTCACAGTGGTTCCCGAAAGGCGGAAAAAGCCGCAGAAGCTAATCAATAGTGGGTTTGAGCACTGTGACAGGAGAAAAAGCGATCAAACTGTCACAGAGGTTTAGTAGGCAGCCTCTTTTCGCGGTTTGTTTTGATTTGAGGAGGTGTTGTTATGAGATTTGAAAGATCTTTACAGGCAGATGTAGCAATTGAGGACTGCTGTCCCGGCTACATTGACCTGGCACCCCGAGTAAAACTTCCTCTGAGATATGACAAAGAAGCCAGACTCCTCGGCCACTTCTGCAACCTCGTGATTCGGAGACTGGCTTTAATGCGGGATAAGGAACGCAGCGCTCAGAAATGGGTGATGTCTGCCTAGGAATCGGTGGATGCGCTACTGAGGCAACATGCGAAAAGACCAGAAGTGCCAGATGAACTGGAAGACAAGGAATCGCTGTTCAATAGCCCACCCATGCTGGAAGCACCGCCACCTGATCCGGATGAGATCATCGAAGAAATGACCAGGCATGCCATGCGCAACATTCCATTGCATCCGAGTATGCTTGATAACAGAGCAGAGACTGAGAATCAGGATGATGAAACTGAACAAGAAACACCCTATGAAGCCAAGCGCAGGAAGGATGAGGAAATCAGAACCGTGCTTGAGCGGATGGGCTTTGATCGTCGGGAATTCAGGGGCGAGATACCTCAGTTCTTTATCGACATGGCCAACAACCATATCCGCAAGCAACAAGCAGAACAAAACAAGGCACAGGCAAACACTCAGACCAAGCCAGCCAAGTCATCAAGCGAACAGAACAAACAACCAGATCATGACGATACAGATAAACGTCAACACACTCTTGATGAGATAGATATTGAACTCATGCGCTCTGAGGGCATCCCCATACCCGGTGAAGATGATGATAAGGAAGACGACAGCCCTCAGGAGCCCATAGAATACCTGGATAAAGAGACGCTCCGCAGAATCGGGATCTTCAAATAGGGGGCGGCCATGAAACAGGGAAAACTGATAACTACAGCCAATGTAGTCAAGGCCGATCGTGCCATCGAATATCTACAGCGTAGGCCGAAACTGGAGTTAGTGGGACTGGGACTGGTGTATGGCAAACCCGGTCTGGGCAAGAGCACCTGGGCAAGCAGAACTGCCTTCAGCAAGGGATACATCTATCTACGGCTGGAATCCACGACTACTCCCAAGAACTTCGCGCAAAGGCTGCTCAGCTCACTCGCCAGTAGATACAACTACGGCAACGTACCCACCTGTGGTGCTACCAATACTATCTTTAAACGCTGCATGGCAATCCTGGAGAATCATGAGGATGCGGTGATCATCGTAGATGAGATCGACTATGCCTTCAGTAATAAGCAGCTCTTGGGTGCGATCCGGGATATTGTGGATGAGACCCTGGCCATCGTGATCCTGGTAGGTATGCAGAATGCCAAAGATAAGCTGCTGCAGGTTAACGAGTACTACTTCGACCGCTGTAACGTATTCTGCGAGTTCAGCAGCAGTGACAAGAAAGATATCTCGGAGCTCTGCCGGCAGGTGATGGATAAGACGCCAAACGATGCCATGCAAGAGATGATCTATCGTGAATCGACAGGGAACTTGAGGCGAGCGGTTAAGCTCATCTATGGCGTCGAGAATGCGATTGCTGGCAATCAGAATAGTTCTTCACAACCAAGCGAGATCAACTGAGGTGAACATGGGAACGGAAGATATAACAATGCAAAATCACCACGTACGTTCAAGCACAAAACGAGCAAGTAAAGCCGAGATACTGGTTCGCAACTTCGTGAGCCAGTATCGGAGGC
>JALNYD010000402.1 GCA_023230025.1 Candidatus Cloacimonadota bacterium
CAGAATTGAGAGATACTGCCAGCTTACACTTGATGCCGCTATCAGCCAGAGTGATGATGTTATTCACTACTCCACAGGTTGAGATTGTTGTGCGTCTGGGACTAAAGGCCAGAGTATCCTCCGCCTGTATGATTGTGAGGGCTTTGAGTACGTTGGTTAAGTTATCCAAAGGCTCTCCCATACCCATAAACACGATATTGGTGAGTCGCCGTTCATTACTGCTTGATGCTGCCAGCAGAATATGGCCTACAATCTCATGAGTCTGAAGATTCCGCTTGAGTCCCAATCTGCCGGTAGCGCAGAAGCTGCAAGCCCTGGCACAGCCAACCTGGGAAGATACACATAGAGTTAGCTTATTACCCTTATCCGGAATCAGCACCATCTCTATCAGAGCACCATCTTCAAGGATCAGGCGGTGCTTAGTGCTGCCGTCCGAAGCTAATTTGCTGATCTCAATCTGGGGTAAGGAAAGCTCAAAATTGTTCATTATGTAGGTTTTGAAATCAAGGGGAAGATCACTCATCTTGTCCAGATCAAAGATATGCTTCTGATAAAGCCAATGCATCAATTGGCGGTAACGAAAGGCTGGAAATGCTTCCAAGACTTTCGCTTTGATTTCGGATGGACTTTGGGAAAAGATGTTTATTCGCATGTCTCAATAGCAGGGATACTGATCACCGGTAGTTTGTCATAATCTTCCAGATTTAGCTCGCTGATGCCCTGATCCTCTGAGGAAAGATATATCTTGTGTGCCAGAACGTCAATGCGATAGACCATGGCTTTGGTACCTTTATACTTAACGCAGGTGCCGATGATGGGATATCCCTTGCCTTCTTCCACATAGAAGTCTTCTTCAAAGTTCAAGCAGCAAAGTAATCGTCCACAGGGTCCGGATATCTTGGATAGATTCCCTGCCAGGTTTTGATCCTTGGCCATCTTGATGGTAACCTGGTTAAAACGTTTCAGGAAGCTGCTACAGCAATATTGATTTCCACACATCCCAAAGCCACCCAGTCGTTTTGCTTCATCACGGCCTGTGGTTTGATGCAATTCAATCCGGGTGCGAAAGATGGTTGCCAGTTCACGGACAAAGACCCTGAAATCAATCCTGCCATCAGCAGTGAAAAAGAAGGTCAGTTTATTACCATCAAATTGGTAGATGGTCTCGATAAGCTTCATCTCAAAGGGATATCTCAAAAGGAGGTCGTTGAAGGTATTAGTAGCTTTATCTTCCTCAAACCCGATGTTATTCAACTTTTCCATATCTGCGTCATTTGCCTTGCGCAGGATCTTATAGCTGCGTCCTCCGGCCAGGATATCACTTTCCTCACGGGGAACTGCCATGTGCACGATTTGGGCGATATCTTCACCTCGTTCCACTTCTACAATGATGATATCCTCGGGTTGGATTGGCAATCCCTCAGGGTTGAGGAAATAACCCATTCTTCCACTACGGAACTCTACTTCTATGTAATCTTGCATTTATTCTCCAGATAATAATCTATATAGATCTCGTTCAGCTTTTGCGAGCTCTAAGTTTCTGCGTTGCTTAACTATCTCTGCAGTATCGCAAAAGGCTTGAAGACGATATTTTGTCAAGCTTGCGGCTTCACCCCAGGAAAAATCCCTGATAAATCCGCTGAATAGCGCTGGGCCATAGAGATTGCATCCACATCCAATAACAAGCCCGGTATTGAGTGACGTATTGATCCCGGTTTTGCTGTGATCGCCAATGATGCAGCCCATAAACTGGGAGCCAGAATCCATCAGAGTGTCACTCATGTAATTGTAGTACTTTACATTCTTGTATGTATTCTTTAAATCGCTGTTGTTGGTGTCCGCCCCCAGGTTGACCCATTCACCGATATAGGCATGACCCAGAAAGCCGTCATGTTGCTTGTTTGAATAAGCCTGAAAGATGCTGCCTTCCACTTCTCCACCCACTTTACATACCGGGCCTATGCTAACCCCTCCATAGATCTTTGCCGATATCTTGATCAGGCTCTTTTTACCAATATATACTGGCCCACAAAGCACACTGCCAGCCATCACCTTTGCCCCGGAATCAATCACGATCGGCCCCTCAGAGGCATCCAGCACCACATTTGGTGCAAGCTGGACATCTTCAGCCAGCCAAATATTATAAGGGTTCAAGACTTGCACTCCAGGCTCTGTATCAAAGTAGTTATCCTCTTCATAGAAGACATGCTCAAAATCCCAGGTGATCATCCGGGCATTATCATGCACCAATTCTGCCAGATGCTCATACAAGGGTAACTGAGTTGCCCTGATTTCGATCCCGGAAGGGAGCTCAAAACCAAAGGATAGAGGCTGTTCAGTACACAGGGCAGCGATCTGTTGACCGCTCATCAGGGCTTGATTGAGTTTGAGTTTCTTCACTTCCATAATGGATTCATCTGTGATTCGAAGCCGGGTATTGACATAGAGCTTTGCGCCTTTAGGCAATTCATTGATCTGCCAATCGGGATGTCTGTGCTGATATAGATCAACCAGGCATGGATTGATGATCACA
>JALNYD010000403.1 GCA_023230025.1 Candidatus Cloacimonadota bacterium
CCAAGGTTGATACTGATATGGAGTTTCCGCAGAAATCAGTGGCCCATTTCTCTTGCCCTCATTGCTCGGCTGATTGCAGCACAGAACTGAAATGCGATATGTGCGGAGCAGAAATGGCAATGTTCAAGCTTTCTGATGGCGGCCAAGTAAGAGTATGTTGCCGAACGAGATGTAAGAATGTCTGGTTAGACCTATAGATACCTTTTTTACCAGGAATCAAAGAAGCCATCCCATAAAGGATGGCTTTAATTAACACTTGATTAGTGCACGATTCGGGTGCCAGTTTTGCCCTCAAAAGCATCCACGATCTTTTCAATGGAAGTTATCAACACTTCGCTGCCGCCACGCTTCAGGAAGTCAATAGCTGCCATGATCTTCGGTCCCATACTACCAGCAGGGAATTGCCTATCGTCATAATGCTTTTGTGCCTCAGCAACAGTCATCGTATCCAGGAACTGCTGATTCTCCTTGCCATAATTGATCGCAACTTTATCTACTCCGGTCAGGATTACAAAGAGATCTGCCTTGATATTCAGGGCGAGCAAGGCACTGGCAAAGTCTTTATCTATTACGGCATCCACACCTTCGAGTTTGCCACTCTCCTCTCTGTAAACGGGGATTCCGCCCCCACCTACGGCTATAACAATTTCACCACGATGTACCAGTTCATTGATAGTCATCGCGGGAATGATCTCAATCGGGATTGGTGAAGGCACAACCCGGCGATACCCCTTGCCAGAATCTTCTTTGAGGGTCCAGCCCAGTGTGTTCTTCAATTCTTCAGCTTGTTCCGCACTGTAATAAGTGGAGCCGACATACTTGGTGGGATTCAGCATGCTGGGATCGTTCTTATCTACTACCACTTGTGATACAATAGTTATCACCTGCTTGTCAATGCCATGTTCATGCAGTTTGTTCTGCAGGCTTTGTTCAATCATATAGCCCATGGTGCCTTCAGTGGCAGCATTCAAAACACCCAATGGCAAGGCCGCCAGGCCTTCTTTTTCGCCAGCTTCTTGTTGACGCAGAAGATTGCCCACCTGTGGGCCGTTTCCGTGCGTGATGCTAAGCTGATAACCTCGACTGATCAGCTCTACAATGCCATCCAGCGAATCTCGGGTATTTGCAAATTGTTCACTAATCGTGCCTTTCTGTCCTGCTCTGATGATGGCATTGCCACCCAAAGCCAGTACTGCTGTTTTCTTCATTCGGAATATCCTCTATTTTCTATAAAGCTAAAGCCGGGGATGATATCATCACCCCCGGTTGATGGGTTAATATTTAAGTGATTAGATTATTTCTTCTTAGGAGCAGCTTTTTTGGGAGCTGCTTTTTTGGGAGCGGCTTTCTTTGCTGCTTTCTTGGTGGCAAAGCCTTCCAGAACTTCAGCAATGGTGGGCACACCAATTTCCTGTAATTCGTAACCAACCTGACAGGCGGGTTTTTTGATCTTCACGATGCGGCGAAGGTCGATCGGAGTGGCAATAACCACAGAGTCGCACTCGGTATCGTTAATGGTCTTTTCCAGGTCTTTGATCTGCTTGGCACTGTAACCCATGGCGGGAAGCAGGATGCCGATATCCGGATACTTTCTGAAGGTATCGGCGATTTCACCAACTGCCCATTCACGAGGATCAACGAGGTCGTTGCAACCATATTTGTCAGCAGCAACAACGCCAGCACCGAAGGTCATCTCACCGTGGGTGAGGGTTGGTCCATCTTCCACGACAAGCACGTTCTTGCCAAGAATCAGTTCAGGTTTGTCCACAAAGAGCGGAGAAGCAGCTTCGATGATCTTGGCAGTGGGGTTGATGGCGCGCACATTGGAGCGTACTTCGTTAATATCATCCAGATCAGCACTGTCGATCTTGTTGATCACGATAACGTCTGCCATGTAAACGTTGGTTTCGCCGGGGTAGTAGCTGATTTCGTCGCCAGGGCGATGAGGATCAACCACTACGATGCGAACCATTTCATCGGAGCAGTAGAAAGGAATGTCATTGTTTCCGCCGTCCCAGATGATGACGTCGGCTTCTTTTTCAGCTTCGCGAACGATGGCTTCATAATCCACGCCAGCATAAATCACGCTGCCCATGGCAATGTGTGGCTCATATTCTTCCATCTCTTCGATGGTGCATTTGTGTTTCTTGAGATCGGAAAGTTCGGCATAGCGTTGAACTTTTTGAGCAACGAGATCGCCATAAGGCATGGGGTGGCGGATGGAAACCACTTTCAGTCCACGGGCTTTGAGGGCTTTTACAACCGCACGGGTAGTTTGGGATTTTCCGCAACCAGTACGGGCTGCGCAAATGGTGACCAGGGGCTTGGTGGTTTTGATGGTGGTATTTTCTGCGCCCATCAGCATGAAGTCTGCACCAGTGGCATTGACCAGAGCAGCTTTGTGCATCACCACTTCATAGGGAAGATCGCTATAGGCAAGAACAACCAGATCAACGTTGTTCTTTTTGATCAAGGTTTTAAGTTCGCTTTCGGGTTTGATCTCGATACCCTTCGGATAGAGCTT
>JALNYD010000404.1 GCA_023230025.1 Candidatus Cloacimonadota bacterium
CGGCTTCGCCGCTACCGCTATCCCTAACACCTAACCCCTGACCCCTAACACCTAACCCGCTAACACCTAACACCTTGACGACGTAGTCGTCCAGCCCCTCACCCTGATTAGCCAAAATTAAACCAGGTTTATCCAGAGAGTACCTGCCAAACATACAGCCCACAGCATAGGAGATCAATTCCTTCATAGTGTCAGCCAAGAGCCGCTTCTCCAAATCTTCGTTAATCGGAAACTCCCTAACACCTAAAGCTCTAACACCTAACACCTCGGGGTTTACCCCGTAACGGTAATAAGGATTACAAGTGAGCGTGATCTCCTTGAGAGGGACATCTGGGCTCAACTCATCCTGCAAACCATAAGCTTCTATGAATATCCTGTTGTTCTCTTCTTCCAGTTCCTGCATCTTGAGCGTATTCTCAATCCATTGCTCTCTCAGCTTCGCATAACAATCCCTAACACCTAATCCCTGACACCTAACCCCTAACAAGGGTAATTGCTGGAAATCCCAGGATGTTTCGAAAGAGTCCCAGTCACCTTTTGATATTTCGATCATGGATAGAACCTGGTTTATCCGAACATGCTCCAAACCATTTACAATAGGAATCTTTTTTAGATCACCGCTTTGAAAGCTTAGTGTCGGGCTTATAATACTCACGAGTCTCTTTACGACCGCTGAATTATATAAACCCAAGATTAGTAAAAGCTTCTGATCATCCTCAAAAAACATTGATGGAGCAGCTGTCTCAAATATCGAACCCCCTGGTTCATATCTGCAACTAAACAACCCCGATGATATTCGTGACCATGTGATTGCTTTTTTAAAGTAATAATCCGAATTCCAACACTCACTGTTCTTTTTTTCTATCAATCCTTTGCTAAGCAATTCTAATTTGTACTCTTTCAGGTTCTTGCCATTGTTTCCCCACTCAATTACATACTCTTTATTACCATACCATTTTCTAAATTCACCACCCTTATTAATCGGTATCCACTTTCGAGGAGTAGCAGCCTTATCCTCCATAATCCTAAAATCTATACAATGACAATCTACTTCGTGAAAATACCTCAGGAATAGTTCATTTGCTCCAGTTTGTATCCCCAGTTTTTGGGTTCCATACTTTGAAACACTATCATAGTAAAACAATTCTATTTCCTTACGAGAAAAAGCGTACGCAATCGGTGCTCCTGGTATCTTCGCGAAATCTGATGTCTTACTATAAAAAATCCACCCACAATCAGGATAGACGATTGCTTCAAGAAATAGTTTGCTTTTTTCTTCCTCAGACTTACCGTCAATCAAGCGAAAGTAGACTCCTTGTTTGTTATTGGGTTTTGCATGATGCAGTACAAAGGATGTGGTAGAGACGACCTCGCCTCCTATTGAATCAAAGGCACGGGGTCCCAGATGTGCCATTGTAACTAACTCATAGTTCTTCACCAGATGCTTCCTTAGTTTTTCATAGGAGCCTAAGAACATCCAGCTCTGCATATTGATCATGGCTACAAAGCCTTGTTGCACGGATAGGCTCAGGCAACGCTCCATGAACATTGCAAAGAAATCTGAGCGGGAATTGGGATAAATACTCTTGAACCAATCTTCCTTTTCCTTGCCAAATCCTGATGTACCCAGATACGGTGGGTTAGTAACCACTACCTGATACTTGGTTCTCAGATAATCCGCTCGCTTCAGCAGGGTCAGCACTTTGGAATGAGTAGGAGCAAGGAATACGTCTCCGCTGAAGTCTTTGGCATTCAGCAGCTCACGAATGCCTTCGATATCCTGCTCATGAGGGACAATAAGAGAGCCGTAGGTATCGGCGTGTTCAAATTGGGAAAGCATGCGCTCGAAGTTCAGGGTGAAGATATCCCGTCCGCATCTGTCCAGATAGGGCTCGATCTCATCCTTGTCAAAGCGAATGTTCTCCAGACAGCAAATCTGGGGATCGATTCCCCGGGAAAACCACTGCCTGTCTTTCTCTCTGGCTTTCATAGACAGGGCAAAAGCGGCAAGTTCAGAAGCCCGCTCATCGATCTCGATGCCATAGAGGTTTTTACTTATGATCAGCCTGGGGATATCGATAGGATCATAGCCCTCTTCGCTGTAGATCTCATAGAGCAGATCGAAGGCATAGGTGAGGATATGTCCGCTACCACAGCAGGGATCGCAAAACTTGATCTCTTCCGGGGTACAGGCGCTCGCCGAAGCGCCTTTTTGAATGGAGTCAGTTTTATCGGTTGGCGGAACGGCGTCCGCCTGTACATAGTACTCCATCTTGGCTTTTAGGGACGATTTGGGATGAGATTCCAGCCACAACCTGCCCAATGAGTTTTGCACCATGTATTTCACGATCCAGTGCGGAGTAAAGAGTTGGGTAACGGCTGGAATCTCAGCGCTCTGCACCTTCTTGCCTTTCTTTACATTGGCAAAGACCTCGTCCTTCTTTTCGGAGATATAGTACTGATAGAGCCAGCCAATCACTTCCACATCCTGACAGGCATCTTCTGTCATCACTTCGCGG
>JALNYD010000405.1 GCA_023230025.1 Candidatus Cloacimonadota bacterium
TTGGATTCCTGCAGACTTCAGCTTTGACTGGACTGTGTATCCTTACTACCTGTACAACAACCGCGTACAGATCATAGCCATGGCTCTTGACCAATGGGGTACTACTACTCCTCTGGCTCAGGTGCTGCCCAATAGCCAGTATGTGGATATCATCAACACTCTTGCTCCTGCCGTCAGCGCTGTAAGCGTCGATTGGACAGCTACTGTTGGTGCTGATGCCATAGCCCATGAAGCTTTTGTGACTGCTACGATTAACACCAGTTCTGCTCCGCATGATCTGGTGAGCGTGGAATTCTTCCATAAACTGGATGCCGCAACTGATTTCACCAGCTTTGATACTCAAACTGGCTGGACTCCGCTGCAGATGAATAATGACCTCATCCTGGTATCCGTACCCTTCACATACTCCAGCACAGCCGTTGCTGTAACCGGAGAATTGAAAGTTGTAACCACAGATATCTTTGGTAACACCAACGAATCTGTAGTAACCATCAGCAACCTGCCTGCTGCCAACTTTGTGGTGACACAAGATGGCGTAGTGCTGGAAGGTGAACTGGAACGCGAAAGCACAGTGGTGCTGGCTGCCAACCCGATTGCCGCTGAGATCGCAACCGTTCAATACTTCTGGGCTGAAACTCCTGTAGCTCCTGCTGCTCCTGCCTGGGTACCTCTGACAGCCGTTAATGCTGATCCTTGGACTCTGGAGTGGGATGTTCCGCAGAACTGGACCTTTGGCGATAGCTATCTGCTCAAAGCCGCAGTTACTGATGCTACTGGTAACGTCTTCAACCATGCCCGCAGCTTCGTGATCACCGATCATACCACCGACATCGTGATCAATAGTGTTGCCGGATTTGCTCCTACCTCAATCGGCATTATCGCTCCTCGCCTGCATGGTGATCCTATCACTGTTCTGGCAGCTGTGAATGATCTTGCCATTCCAAGTGTTGAATTCATGATCCGCGCTGAAGCCGATACTGCCTGGACTTCTCTGGACTTCGTACCTGTAGTTAACAACCCTGTAAACTATGACATCGAAGATCTCACAGAGCTTGCCAGCGGTGTATATTACATTGGTGTTCGCGCTTCTGGCCGTGACATCTATCCTGTGATTGCCGATGAAGTTCAGATCACTATCGACAACGACATCGACATCACACTGGGTACATTCACTCCCGAGACCAACGCCTTCTTCAATGGTCAAGACCTCGTGGTCAACTTCACTGTTGCCAACGATGACGAAATCCTTGAGAATGCTGTTGCTCTGGAATACAACACTGCAATCGAACCCATCTGGGCTCAATCAGCTATCGCTAACTGGACTACTGACAATGGTATTGATTACACAGTAACCTTTGCCAACGTGAACGTACCAGTTGACGGACGTTATAACTTCCGCATCATCATTCAGGACAGCGCTGTTCCTACAGCCAACTTCGTTGAACTTGATGTGGCTCAAAACGTACTGGTTGATACTGGTCTTCCTATCGTAGCCATGGTATCCATCAATGGTGAAACCGATCTCACTCAACCCATCAATGTTGAGCTTGGCACCGAAGCTGCAATCGCAGTTTCTGCCTACGATATCACTGGTGGCCAGATCCATCTGGTTGCTTCCGGTATCGATAGGGTTGAGTTCTACAGCGATGGCGCAATGATCGGTGAAGTGCTTGCAGGCTCCAGAAGCCGCGAGACTTATACCTTCAGCTGGCCTACTCTTGGCTTCGAAATCAACACAACTCATGTAGTTCACGCTGTAGCTTATGATAAGGCTGGCAATCTTGCCAACACTCTTGCCTACAACGTAAACATCGTTGCTCCTGCCGGTCTTGAGGCTTATGCCATGATCACCGCTATGGACTTCGATTATAATACATCCAACAACGACGTACTGTATGCTGTAGTAAAAGACTGGCCGAACACCGGCAATCCTGCCGCAGTTGCCTTTGAATACTTCAATGGTACCTGGAATCACTTTGCTGATGGTGTTAACCAGGGTGCATACTACAGTGCAACCTTCAATGCTGAACTGATGACTGGCGTTACCGCTCTCAGAGCTGTGGTGAACGGAAACTATGATGCTCCGATGCCGGAACTGGCTGTTAGCTACAATGCTGCAGATCATAGTCTCGTAGTAATTGATCCTCAGATCACCGCCGGTATCTTCTATGAGAACGAACTTCGCATAGAAGAAAACTTCGCTGCTACTCCGATTGTTACCGCCCTCCAGGGTGCTGCTCCAGTGATGAGCGAGCCTTACATGATCGGTGGAAACCAAGCCATTGATATCGCTATCAATGCCGCTGGTATTCACACCTTCTGGGCTGCCGTACTGGATAACAACGGAAACGTTCAGCTTGCCAAGACTGTGCTTGAAACCATCAATCAGGGCACTGCCACTGATAATGGTATCAGCTTCAACGTACCTGCCGGTGGCTTCGGCTACTTCCAGGATGTTGATCCTGCAATGGCTGTTGCCGATGGCTTCAACGCCCTCAGCCCGCAGCATGCCTTC
>JALNYD010000406.1 GCA_023230025.1 Candidatus Cloacimonadota bacterium
TTGAAGAGATTAAAGCCAGCCTTGCAAATCAAATCCGGCAAATGGAGCGGGAATACTTTCTGATGAAGCACCTCAGCGAACTATACGAAGAGTGTCAGAGTAATATCAAATTGTTCCACGATGCCCAGTAACCGCCTCGAGCAGTTCTTCGGCTTCACCAGTTTCGGTGAATCCCATGGTGCGGCCATGGGTCTGCTTATTGATAGTCCCACTCCTAATCTTGATTTCCCCTACGCAGCTCTTAGAGATGCCTTGAATCGCAGAAAAATCCACACCCCTTTCAAGACCAGCCGTGAAGAAACAGATGACTATGAAATCCTCAGTGGTGTGTTTGAAGGCAAAACCACAGGAATGCCCTTGTGTATCATCGTGCGCAACCGGGATATCAGAAGCAGTGATTATGAGGCGATCCGCAATTTGTTCCGTCCTGGTCATGCGGATTTTGCCTGGTTCCAAAAGTTTGGTATTTATGACTTTCGTGGCGGAGGCCGGGCTTCTGGCCGGGAAACCCTTGTCAGGGTGATTGCTGCAAGTTTTACTGATGAAGTTATCCAACCCATCCAGATATCCACATCCTGCCTTCAGATCGGTACTATGCGTTGTGAAACGACTTCTGACACTCATGATAATCCTTTTCACTGGCAGGATTCCTCCAGTCTGGACGATCTTTACAGCTATCTTCAGCAGAGCAAAGATCGGGGAGAAAGCCTTGGCGGAATCATCCGGCTTACTGCCAGCAGGGTGCCAGCAGGCTTGGGTGATCCCGTTTATGAAAAGCTGAGTGCCAATATTGCCAAAGCGATGTTATCAATTCCATCGGTCAAAGGAATCAATTTTGGGGATGGCTTTGCTCTGGCTTCCATGCAAGGATCTGAAGCCAACGACCAAATCAGTTCTCAAGGATTTCTCAGCAATCATCAAGGCGGAATCAACGGTGGGGTAAGCAATGGTAACGACATCGTCTTTGATCTGATCATCCGCCCCATTCCCTCAGTCAGCACTCCCCAGCGTACTATCGATCGGGAGGGCAAGGATCATTGGATTGAGGTTCATGGCCGGCATGATAGTTGTCACATTCCCAGGCTCATCCCCGTTGCTGAAGCAATGCTTAAGCTCTGTCTGGCAGATGCCATTCAGCACCAGAGACTGATTCAGGGCAAAGCAACGGATCTGGTATCCTTCCGTGAGAGCCTCGATAAAATTGACGAAGATCTGCTATTGTTGCTATACCGTCGCAGGCAAATCGTTCAACAGGTCAAAGAGTATAAACTCAAGCATCAATTACCCAATCATGATCCGATTCGGGAACAGCAGATCATATCCAGAGCTCAGGAACTTGCGAAAGAGTTGGATATTGATCCCAATATAGTCAGCCAGATCATCCAGCTTGTGTTGAACAGCTCTCAATGATCATTCTCAGCATACCCTATCGCAATAATCAATCCCATATCTCTACCAGTCAGGCAGATTTGATCGAATACAGGCTTGACTATTGTGATGATCCCGAGCTTATCGATTTTGCCCAGTTTGATCATAACACAATTCTGACTTATCGGGGGCTTGATTCTCACAGTGCTCTTTTTATGTCTATGCTGGAGTCTTCAGCCCTGGTAGATATCGATTTTAGTGCCCTGCCACATTTTGACTTCGAGATTTATACAACCAAGTTGATTGTATCTATTCATCTGGACAGCTTCGATGCAACAACCATCAATGATTTGTTGAATTACGATCTTCCGGTCTATGCTAGAAAGATCATCATCAATGCCCAAAGTTTCCAGGATATTCTTGATACTTATACCATCATTCGAAGCAGTGGGAAGCAAAGAGTACTGTTCAATATATCAGGAAAATGGTCAATCTTCCAGAGGTCACTATATAGATTCTTTGATTCAATGGGAGTTTACCTTTATTATCAGGAGAGCACCTATCCCGGACAACTATCTTTGCAGGATTTCCAACTGATCGGTGGAGATCTGATTACTCCTGCATCGGCTCTGTACGCAATTGTGGGCGGGAAGCAGGTAAACCAAAGCCAAAGCATGAAGGCCTATAACACTATGTTTCGGAAGCAGAAGCTGAACGCCCACTATCTACCCATCCCTGCCGTTAATCCCCAGGAAGCCCTTGATGTGTTGAACTGGCTTGCTTCGCACTTTACTCTGAAAGGCATATCCATCACCAGTCCATTCAAACAAAGTTTAGCAGAGATGATGGGCATTACAAATGAGATTATCAATACCATGGGTTTCAATCCAAAGGTACATCCTGTCCGGCCTGCCTTTTGGGTCAATACGGATCTTGATGCCTTGCGGGAAAGCCTGAACAAGCTCCTGATTCAAACTTCGGAAAGCATTCTGATCTATGGCAGCGGTGCTTGTGCGGAGGCGTTTATCCTCAAACTTCAGCAGTGGGGATACACCAACCTCTTTATTAGAAGCAGAAACACACAGAAATCAGCCCATCTCAGAGAGAAATACCTGATCGCAGAAAGCTCCCTCACGAACGTCAG
>JALNYD010000407.1 GCA_023230025.1 Candidatus Cloacimonadota bacterium
AGCACAACGCATGCCATTAACCATTCCTGAGGGGACGGCATTTTACATGAAAGCCATAGGATTCGACACGTCTCGTGTCGACCGAGACCACAAAGCGAAAAAAGTAAGCCGCTCACCATAACACGTTTCACGCTCCCCAGTTTACCGCTAGTTCAGCACTACATCACCCTATAATCTGCACATGGCATGGGGGAATTATGGGCTGATATAGTGCTGAACTAGTGGTAATGCATCGGGTGTGGATGCTTCTACAATCAAGCATCGACTAATGAAGACCGTTGCACACGGCTGTAGAACTTGTGTGACACGGCGTTTTGAGTCCCGTCAGGGCTTTCATGTAAAATGTCGTGCCTACGGCACTCGAACGGCTCGTTTGTAACGCGTAAGCTATCTAAACTCACATGAAAGGGATTTCGCAACCGAGAATGAAAGCCTGGGGATAGGATTGCAGACGTCTCGTCTGCAAAAGCAGCGAAGCTGCTTACATTTACAGAACTCCGTTCCGTCGACACGAGACGTGTCGAATCCTAGGGCTTTCATGTAAAATATCGTCCCGCCGGGACTCAGGTGTCGCCAGTAAAGGGTGTCCGTATAGGACTCAGGTGTCGGCAGTAAAGGGTGTCCGTAAAGGACTCAGGTGTCGCCCGTAGAGGGTGCCCGTAAAGGGCTCAGATAGTGTTTGCTGCATGGAACGAGGGATTCCGCTTCGCTGCACACCCTCGCTATGATATGTCGCCCTCCGGGCCTGGTATTGTGCTGCGGGTTCTTGGTTTCGCCACGAGTCTTGTCGAATCTTATGGGCTCTCATGTAGACTCCAATGGCATCAATCGGGTTAATCCAAGAACATTCATTTGCCTGTTCATACCTGGACAAGAGCTGCCATCGCATTATCGTCAAAGATGATAGAGACGGGGATTCCTCCCGAGTTCCACAGAAAACGATTTCCTTGACAACGATGCGGGATTTCTGGATCTGGATAGTATAGATATTAAGGAGTACCAAAATCTTATGCATAGATATATATTGATCCTGATCATAACTGTGATGTGTGCCCAATTGCTGCTTGCAGAAACAATAGCCGCCAGAATTGGCGATCGGAGCTACAGTGCCGAAGAGCTGGAGAAGGGTTTTTTGGCTTATCTGGAATATAAAGAGCTTCCCAATACTTTGAGTGCCGGGGATTCGCTATCCCTTTATACACAATACTTTGATGAATTGGTGGCAATGTATATCTATAACCAGGCGATCGCGGATGCTGAGCTGAAAAGCAGCAAATCCGAACTGGAAGCTTTCATCAAAAAGAATCCCCCCCAAGGGGTGCGGCAGATTCCTGATCTGCAAAGCAATGGCCGCTTTGATCAAAAGAAATATGAGCAAGCCCTGCGGGACAAGCCTGCCTTCAAGGAGGAAGTGCTTGATTTTAGCAGGGATATGTACAACTATCGGAAGCTGATTGATGACATTCGCGCCGAAGTGCAGATCAACGAGGATAGCTTGAAGCAGGACTGGATGAAGCAGGGCCAAATTGCCGATGCGATCATCATCCATTTTGATTATAGCAGATACAGCGATGTTCAGGCGGATGAAGATGAAATGCGGGCTCTATATGAGGAAATCAAAGATAGTGAATATAAGAAAAGCGATGGACGCAGCTTGAGATTTGTGCGCTTCAGTGGGGGCACATCACGGGCTACGGCTGGAGCTGAGGATCTTGCCCAGGCCAGGCTGGATGCCCAAAGCCTATATCAAAGAGCACTGCAAACCGGATTGACAACAGCCGCCGGTGAAATGGGATTTGAACTTTTGGAAAGTCAGATGTTTAGCGTAAGTGATCCCTTTATCCGGGGTATTGGGCGGGAAGCAAGTTTGATCCGGCAAGCCTTTGAAAGCCCAGTGGGGACTGTGTTTGAGCCCCATCAGGGGATGATGGGTGATATTCTGGTGTGCGAAGTGGCGGATAGTATGGAGCAATATTATCAGGATTTTCAAGGCTTGGTGCCGATTTTGCAGCTCAGGGCAAACTCCCTGAAACGCTCTGCCTTGAACCAGGAGTATGTGCGGGAATTCATCAGGATCAACAAACCAGAGAATTATCTGGAAGCTGCTGGCAGAGATAGTATTCGCATAATCAATCAAAACGATGTGTCACTGGAGAGTTCATTTCCTCCGGTCGGTAAGGTTGAAGCACTAAATCGGGCGATCCTGAGTACTCCGGAGGGAGAGTTTACTCCATTGATCGAGGACTATGGAAACTACTATCTGGCAAAAGTGATCCGCCGTCAATCCCGGAGCCAGGAAGAATGGGTAGCGGAGCGGCAGAATGTGATCAATAAAGCTCTGCAGGAAGCTCAAAGCGCGCATCTTGATCAATGGTATCTGGCTGAGAAGGCAAAGCTGGAGATTGTATATCCGGAGGGGGTTAATCCATAAGGGAGCGTATTACTCAGCATTCTGGGATAAACTTTATTCCAGACTTGAAGGTGGGCCAGAATACGGAACAGGCTGCAA
>JALNYD010000063.1 GCA_023230025.1 Candidatus Cloacimonadota bacterium
GGTTGGCACCAAGATCAACGATGCTCATCAAGACCCTGCTCTACCCAAAGACCTGGAGATACGTCGCAACCTCATGAAACAATTTTGCCGTGTCCTGGAAAAGAAATATCTGAAAACCACCAAACTCCTCTTTGTGTAAGGTGTGAAGCCATTGAAAAAAAAGCGACGCCCTTCTTCTCGCAAAGCAGCTTTAGTAAACTTGCCTCTACTTTATACAGGCTACAAGAGATTAATTGATAATTGAGAATTGGGGGCACGCGGATTGCGCGGATTTGATTGACAATTGACAAGTTGCTACGCTGGATTGATGGAAACCTGATTTTACTGATGGGATTGATGATACTGACTGCTTCTCAGATTGTGGATAAAGTCAACAGTGACCACAATATCAGCCCGGAGGGCGACACATTACATAGCGAGGGCGTGTAGCGGAGCGGAACCCCTCGTTACACGCGGCAAACCACAAGAGCCCTTTGTGGGCGGCATATGAGTCCCTTGTGCGGAGACAATAAGGGAAGGCGTATCGTAGCTTCCGAAGCTACGTGTCACCAATTCGGAGAATCGTAATCCTCCGCTACAATGACCCTCATCACTGCGCTCATGCGCTGATACCCCAACTCCATTCTCATGTTTTGGGTTCATAGCTATCATAATCAATCTGAAATGTGTGCTTGCGGCACTCTCGAGGTTCGTCAGGAAATATTGTTTCGCTTATAAATGCCGTCTTGCTTGAACTAAAGTCTCATCTATCAATGTTACTGGTGCTTGCAGGCGAATCACTTTTCCACAACTGGAGAAAACTACCACACAAGTGGCAGCCCCATTGATTATCGTCACGATGCCGTCACCTTGTGGTTACAAAAGTAACCGTATTGTGACCGCATCGTGACGATAAACTATGAGAAAGATGAGGACTCAATTCTCATTTCTCAATTCTCAATTGACCCATCCCCCTGTGGATTCTTCAGCTCCCAGATACGGTCGCGCAATTCCGCAGCGCGTTCAAAATCGAGGTTTGCAGCAGCTTTGTTCATTTCTTTGGTGAGCAGTTCGATGATCTTGGTCATGGAATCCAGTTCCAGATACTGTTCAAACTCGGCTTTTTTGGCTTTGGGATCGGGCTTTTCCGGAGCTGATTCATAGCCTTCAGCGATGGCAGTTGATTGCATGATTTGTTCCAGGGTCTTGGTGATAGTTTGCGGAGTAATGCCATGTTCTTCGTTGTAAGCAAGCTGTTTGGTACGGCGGCGATTGGTCTCGGCAATTGTACTGGCCATGGCATCGGTGATTATGTCCGCATAGAATACCACCTTTCCTTCAACATTACGGGCTGCACGGCCAGAGATTTGAATCAGAGAGCGGGCAGAGCGCAGGAAGCCTGTCTTGTCTGCATCCAGAATGGCCACCAGAGAAACCTCGGGTAGATCAAGCCCTTCCCGCAAAAGATTCACTCCGACCAGAACGTCATATTCACTCAAGCGCAGTTCACGAATGATCTTTGCGCGTTCAATGCTATCGATATCACTATGTAAATATCGGGTGCGAATACCAGCTTTGACCAAATAGGTGGTCAGGTCTTCTGCCATGCGTTTGGTGAGGGTCATAACCAGCACTTTGTGTCCTTTGGCAACGCGTTCTTTGGCTTGGGCGATGAGGTCATCCACCTGGTTTTTGATTGGTTTGACCTCAATTTCAGGATCGAGCAGGCCAGTGGGACGAATCACCTGTTCCACAACTACACCACCAGTTTTGTCAAGTTCATAATCAGCAGGAGTTGCTGAAACAAAGATGACGTTCTTCAGATAAGCTTCAAACTCATCAAAGCGCAGCGGTCGGTTATCAAAAGCAGAGGGCAATCTGAAGCCATATTCCACAAGGTTTTTCTTGCGCGTGAAATCACCGCCGAACATTCCATGCACCTGGGGGATGCTGACGTGGGATTCATCAATGATGAAAAGGAAGTCTTTGGGGAAATAGTCCAGTAGACAGCTTGGGGGCATCCCAGGAGCAGCTCCGGTGAGATGACGGGTATAATTTTCAATTCCGCTACAATAGCCGAGCTCACGCAGCATTTCGATGTCAAACATGGTGCGTTGTTTCAGACGATCAGCCTCGACATAGCGTTGATTTTCCAGATAGTATCTGACTCTGTCATTCATTTCGGATTCAATGCTATGCGTAGCAGAGAGCAGCTTGTCTTCACTCATGATAAAATGAATGGCAGGATAGACGGGATATTCCTCAACGGCACCAAGGCTTTGATATGAAATAGGATGAAGCTTTTCCAGATTCACCACTTCGTCACCAAAGAACTCCACTCTCAGGCAATGCTCCAGATAGGCGGGATAGATATCCACGATGTCACCCCGAACCCGAAAAGCACCGCGTTCAAAAGCGATATCGTTACGTGCATAATGAGCCGCTACCAGCTTTTGCAAAAGCTGATCCCGATCCATCTTCATGCCCACTTGAAGGCGGATCAAGGCTTCGCGATATTCTTCGGGAACGCCCAGGCCATAGATGCAGGATACAGAAGCCACAATGATCACATCCCGGCGCTCCATCAGGCTCATGGTGGCACGCAGGCGGAGTTTTTCGATCTGGGCATTGATATCGGCGTCCTTTTCGATGTAGATATCTTTGCCGGGGATATAGGCTTCGGGTTGATAGTAGTCATAATAAGAGATAAAGTATTCCACTGCATTTTCGGGAAAGAGCTGTTTAAGCTCGCCATAAAGCTGCGCAGCCAGAGTCTTGTTATGCGAAAGCACCAGAGTTGGACGGTTTATTTCCTGGATCACATTGGCGATGGTGAAGGTTTTTCCGCTGCCTGTGACTCCCAGAAGCACCTGAAAGTTCCTGCCGCTATGGACACCCTGAACCAATTCATTAATAGCATGCGGTTGATCACCGCTGGGCTGATATTCTGTTTGTAGCTTGAATCTTTGCATAATTCCCCTCAGAAGCGCCAGGCTGGAAATTCTTCTTGACTGATTAAGGCCTGGAATCAGTGTGGATACCAATATTGAGATGGGGGATATCCTGTCGAGAAAATAAATACCGGGAGCTACAAAGATGCTAAATGACATGGAATTACAGATTAATTTCGAAAACCTGCTGAAGCTTGGTTATGCAGTTATTGATATTCGGTTCAAGGATTATGACCTGTGCAACGATTCTCAGAAGCTGGTGATAGCCAGGGTTGATTCGGATCGGGATGAGTTTTATCAGGATATGCTCAAGCTTTATACAGGACTTGATTTTAAGCCCAGTGAGCTTTATGAAATCTGGACTGAGATTCTGATGCATAAAATCCGGATGAGCCGCGTTTTGAATCGTGACATCGCGATCAAAGTGGCAGCATTGGATTATATAGAGACAATATTTCCCGGGAAATGAAGCAACGCACCCTTTTGCTGATCAAACCTGATGCCGTGGAAGCAAGGCACGTGGGAGAGATCATCAGCATCATTCAACATCATGGCTTTGAGATTTGCCAGGTGAAGGTCTTCCGTTTTGATCCAGACTTGTGTAGCATCTTTTACAAAGACCACCTGGGCAAGGATTTCTATCCGCGTCTGGAATCATTTATGTGCAAGGGGAAGACTTGGGCTCTAGTGTTGGAAATGGATGATGCAGTGCAGAGATTGAGGGATTTATTGGGGGATGTTGTGCCAGAAAAGCGCAAACCAGGCACAATTCGGGCTGTCTTTGGGCATGGAATCACGGATAATGGGGCTCATGGATCCGATTCGTTACAGAGTGCTGAGCGGGAAATCGGAGTAATCTTTGGAAGTTATCCCCAATAAGATCACCATCACTACTCAATTGCACAGCTCCGAGGAGTACCCCGGCAGTGCCTTTTTCATCTTTGATATTGATCTGATGGAAGTATTTGGTAAAAAAGGGCGGGTTCCGGTTAAAATATATATCGATGGGCATATGTACCGCAGCAGAATTGCCAAGTACGCCGGTTATCCCCCTATGATGGTATTTAACAAACAAATGCGCAATGAAACCGGATATGGTGCTGGGGATACGGTTACAGTGACCCTCGAGCATGATCTTGATCAACGAGTGGTTGAGCTCCCGGAGGATGTGGCTAATGCCCTGAAACCGTTTAGATTGGTAAGAGTTTTCCAGCGGCTATCTTATACCCATCAGAAAGAATATGTAAATTGGATCAATGATGCCAAAAAAGCCGAAACCCGGAGCCGGCGCATCGGAAAGCTGATCGAACAGCTTCAAAGCGGCAAGGCTGCATCCAAATAGGGCTTGCGCTCGAGGATCTCCCGTTTAAATACTTTCAGGTATTCCGAATCATTCTGCTGGATTTGCTCGTGGAATACCGTAAACATAATCATCCGCCTGTAGTTCAGGAACAGTTCAATATCATTCCATTCACTCTGGGGAAGGCTATATTCCTTGCAATATGCACTTAGGAAGGGAACCAGAAACAAAGCCCGCAGATCTGATCGATTAACTAAGTGCTGGCTGTGAAAACAAGCACGGGAGTATTCGCTGTAGATGCAAATTGCCACATCGGTGGCAAAGAAATGCAAGCCAGATACATCGAAATCGAGTAAATTGAGCCGGGAGCCACTCTGAATGATATTTTGGGGATGTGGGTCATTGTGGATAAAGCCGTGAGTGCTTCTGTCAAAGCTTCGTTCATCCAGTATGGCATGAGTCTCGAACCAGGCCTGACGTACATCCGGATCGGGATTCATGTTTCCCAGGATGTCTCTTTCCCGCTTCCGGGAGAGGGCTAGCCCTTCCGGATTGACGCTTTCATGCCAGAGGGGATACTCTGTTGCCAATTTGTGGCACTTGCCCAGCATGGTTCCCCAATTTGTATAGAAGGAGCTCAAAACCTGAGGATGCAGATCAGCCAGGGTATGTCCTCCCAGCCTATGCCAGGCATAACACAGGTAGCAGTGCCCGTCATCGTCCAAAACCTCAACCAGAACATCATGGGTGCTTGGGATGGGGCAGAGGCAGGTGATGCCATTCTCTGACAAGTATCTGGCAAAAGCCATGCGCAGTTTGGTGGCAGAAAGCGATAGATCATCGGTGGCTTCCATAAACTTCAACATCAGATTCCGCTGCGGGTTGTAGTAAATAGTACCATCAGACCAGGCGTGACCGCCAGCATAGTACTCGGGATCATCCGGGCAGGAATAGAGTCTGGCAGCTTTACTTATCAGGATGGGGGAGGGTTTTCTCATTTCTTTCATCCTTTATCACGTTTGTGAGTTTTGGGGTATGAGGTTTAGGCGCTAACGCGACCGCTTGAACTGGCGGAGAGTCAGGGATTCGAACCCTGGGTACCCGTAAAGGTACAACGGTTTTCGAGACCGTCCCGTTCAACCACTCCGGCAACTCTCCACATGTGTGATCAACGTTTATTCTTGAAGAAATCTGTCAAGATTAAAGCACATTCTTCTGCCAGGACGCCACGAATCAGGGTGGGGTGGTGGTTGAAACTTTTATCGAGCAGAGTGTTATATATCGAACCGGCAGCTCCAGCCTTGGGATCATAAGCCCCAAAAACAAGACTTCCCAAACGGGAGAGGATGATCATTCCGCTGCACATCAGGCAAGGTTCCAGAGTGACATACAGTGTGCAATCCTGCAGATATTTCAATCCCATGTTCTGAGCCTGATCCAGGATTAGCTTTTCCGCATGAGCCAGAGGATTGGCCAATTGTCGAGTGCGATTGTGATCCTGGAGAATGATCTTGCCATCCCGAACCAGACAGGCTCCCACCGGGATTTCATTCTCAGCCTGGGCAAGCCTGGCTTCTGCCAGAGCAATCCTCATGAAGTCGGCATGGGTCATGGAGTTACAAAGATCTGGATCTTGGCCCGGTTGAGTTTGTCTTCCATCCACTTTTCAAACCAATCCGGACTGAGGGTCTGAACAAAATAGCGCTGAATGGTCAGTTGATCAACGGCTGAGCCATTTGTAGAATTGATTTTGCGGGGGATCAGGATGATGCTCTTATCGTCAATTTGCTGAACCATAAGCGAAGAGTGATTATGATATTGCATCATGGCTCGAAGATAGTAGTTATCCAGATTCATTCCCTCATATTTGGCATCAATACCAGTATGATTAAATGGGACGATGTCATAATCCGTTGCGTCAGGACTGACTTGTTGGCCGGGATTCAGGATCAGCCATTCTTCTGCTTTCTGTTTGGCCAGTTGCTTTTGACGCATCAGTTGAAGATCAAGCATTAGGGAATCCCTGACCTCGTTGAAGGCTCTGGCACGATGCACTTGATTTTCGCCAAGTTGAGCCACAATCCAGCTTCCATTTGCCGGAGAATAGACCGGATCAATAAAATCACCCTTCTTTAGCTCTCGGAGCCTGCCTTCAATTGTGGTGACGATCACAGGATCCTGATGCCATTTTTCACCAAATATGATATCTCCGGATTCATGCAGGGGAAGCCCAAGCTCAATTGCTGCATCGGACATACCCAGACTCCTGGCCAAAGCCAGGGCACCCAGGGCTTTGGAGTGCTGAGCATTCACGGTTGCGGGAGATATGATGGGTGGAATCTGCAGAGTTCGGAAATTGATCATTGATTTGGTTCTCTGCAGTTTCTGGTAGATAAAATAACCATTATCCTGACGGATCAATTTGCTCTGGGCATTGTCTGGCAAAGCTTCGATGATATTCAAGATGGATTCATCAACGTTTTCCACCCGTACAAAGCCAGATTCTGTCACTTGCAATCCGGGCAGATGTTCCTTTTTTTCCTCCAGCAGGACATCAAAGCTTTTACCGTGGCTGATTTCTGCATAGATGCTATCGGCCACAGCCCAAGTATAATCCTCATCCTGCTCCTGTAAAGCAACGGGGATACTCAGGTAACTGATGCTATAGATAGGTTCCAGGGCAAAATCATCCATGTTTTGCTGGTAATAACTCTTCAGTTCCTGCTCACTAATCAGAGCTACCATGTTGTCTGGATTAAAGACCAGCAGATCAAAATCACTATTACTGGAGATAATATCGGCGATGTTCTGCCGGACTTTACGAGTCAGCAGCTCATCATCGATGATTCTGGGCTTCAGCTTTTGCATGGGGATATAGTCCTCGAGATATCCCTGCCGGATTCCAGAGAGATTCACCGGAGAATCATATTTGAGGGATTGCAAATAGAGCTCTTGATCAAATATACCATTGGTAAAGAAGATTTCTGAGTTGCGGATAAAGGCCGGTATGGAGGTACTAAGCGTATCAATGACCTCTTGCGGGCTGGCAGTGATCTTATACTTTTCGTAGTAGTCGTTTAGAATAGTCCGCATAGCCAGATTTCGCCAGGTATCATTGAATATCTGGGTTTTCTCCCGGTCATCTGGGGGACGGTTCGTATTGCTGCGAAAGTCTATGGTGTTGTTTTGCAAAGCGCGGATGAATTCGGGATAGGATATTCTTGATCCATTGATGATGCCAGCGCTATCGCCTCTTGGCCCTGCGCAGGCCAGGAAAAACAGCGAGCTGATGATTAATATAAAACAGCGTTTCATGATTCTCCCAAGGTTTCTTGTTGTAGATCGTGAAGAGTTTGCCAGGCTTCAATCGGACTCATCTGTTCCAAATCAAGTTCTTTGATTTTGGTAATCACAGCCTCATGCTCAGAGGCTTTATCGATCATTACTTCAAAGATTTCGTACTGGTTGTTGCCTTTGGTCAGTTTCTTGCGTAAGGTGGAGCTCAGTCCCTGGGGGCTGATTTCATGCTCTTCCAGGTTTTTAAGGATTTCAGTGGCTCTGCGGATCACTTTTTGGGGGATTCCGGCCAGACGTGCCACCTGAATGCCATAGCTTTGATCTGCGCCACCGCGTTCAATCTTGCGCACAAAGATCATCTGGTCATTGTAAAGCTTTACTGCTACGTTGTAGTTCTTGATCTCAGGATAGATGTTCTCCAATTCTGTAAGTTCATGATAGTGAGTGGCAAAAAGGGTCAGAGCTCCGATCTGTCTTTGGATCTGTTCAATGATAGCCCAGGCCAGACTGAGTCCATCAAAGGTGGATGTCCCCCGGCCAATTTCATCGAGCAGAATCAGGGAATTGGCTGAAGCAGAATTGAGGATATTTGCCGTTTCGATCATTTCTACAAGAAAAGTGCTCTGTCCCTGGGCAAGATTATCGGAAGCGCCAACCCTGGTAAACACGCGGTCAAAGATGGGCAGGCGCATGTATTCTGCTGGAACAAAGGAGCCCATCTGGGCAAGGATCACCAATAACCCTACCTGTCTCAGATAGGTGGATTTACCAGCCATATTTGGCCCCGTGATCAGCGCTATTGTGGTTTCGGGATAGTTGAGCTGAGTATCGTTTGGAATGAACTCTGAAACGCCCATCATGTTTTCAATCACGGGATGTCTGCCAGATTCTATGATCAGGGTGCGATCATCGCTAAACTCAGGACAGCTATAGTGGTTTTGCCAGGCCAGGAAAGCCAAAGCACTATAGACATCAATCTCGGCGATTGTTTCGCTCAAAAGCTGCAAGCGAGGAAGATCCCCGGCCAAATCCTGGCGTAGTTCCTTAAACAGCTCATACTCAAGGTTCTTGATCTTTTCTTCGCTGGAAAGCACCTTGGCTTCAAATTCCTTTAACCTTGGTGAGATGTAGCGTTCGGCATTGGCCAGAGTTTGTTTGGCTATGTAGTAATCCGGAACCTTGCTTTTGTGGGTATTGCTGACTTCCAGATAGTAGCCAAATACGCGGTTGTATCCAACTTTCAGGCTTGGGATTCCGGTTTTCTGACGCTCATCTTCTTCCAAGCGCGCAATCCAGCTCTTGCCATCATGAATGATATCCATCAATTCATCCAAATCCGCATCGTAACCTTTGCGAAAGATGGAGCCTTCGGTAATCGTGATGGGGGGATTATCCTGAATTGCAGTTTCGATTCGATGCGAGAAATCCTCAAAACCATCCAACAAGGCAGCCCATGCTTCAAAGCAAGGTTCATCCAGGGATCTGAGGATCAGATTCAGATCAGCAGTACTGAGCAGGTAGCTATTTAAAGCAAGCAATTCGCGGGGATTAATCCTCAGCGAGCCAAGCCTGGATACTACTCTGGAGATATCACCAATTTCTTTTAGCTTTTTGCGGATTTCTTTCAGATAGGCGGATTTTTGGATAAAAGCCTGGATGATCTGCTGACGCCTGACGATATCGTCCACAGAAACCAGAGGATGAGTAAGCCATTGCGCAAGTAGTCGGGATCCCATCGGAGTCTCGCTAAGATCAATCACGCTCAAAAGACTGCCATGCTTGGTTCCATAACGCATACTGCGAGAAAGCTCCAGATTGCGCCGGCTGATCTCGTCCAATTGCATGTATTGTGAAAGTGAATAGTAATGCAAGCTGGTAATGTGCGACAAGGGCACCTGATACAGACTCATAACATAAGCCAGGGCTGCTCCAGCAGCAGTGGCGCCATTTGCCCGGTTGTGCGCTCCGAAAGCTTCCAGACTGCTTACTGCAAAGTGCTTCTTCAGCAAAGCCTGAGCTTCGGGAGGATGAAACTGCCAATTGTCAAATACGGTGATGGTGGGCTCATAATCTATCTTGAGGTCTTTGATGTATTGTTGAGCATTCAGGCTATCCACCACGATCTCTGCAGGACGCATCCGCAGGATTTCATTGGCCAGTTCTGACACTTGCAATTCGGTGAAACTGAATTCTCCTGTAGAAAGATCCAAACAGGAAAAACCGAGCTTCTTGCTCTTATCTCCAATATAGACAGCAGCGAGGAAAACGTTGGCTGATCCCTCCATCAGGTTCTGATCCAGCACTGCTCCGGGAGTTATGATCTCAGTAACACTTCGCTTCACCAAACCCACAGCTTGTTTGGGATCTTCAATCTGCTCGCAAATTGCCACCTTGAGTCCGCTTTTGATCAATTTGTCCAGATAGTTGTCCAGAGCATGATAGGGAAATCCAGCCAGGGGAACGGGATTGTCATCCTTTTTGTTGCGGGTGGTCAAGGTGATGTTGAGGATCTTGGATGCAGTTACAGCATCATCAAAGAAGGTTTCATAAAAGTCTCCCATCCTGAACAAGACAAGTTTATCGGGATGTTTATCCTTGACCTCATAGAACTGGCGCAACATGGGGGTGAGTTTTGAAGTATCCATCTAATATTGAACTACAAAGCTGTTGATCTCATTTTTGGATAGGGTATCGCGAGCCTGATTGCTATCTGACTTGTTGTCAAAGGGTCCGGCAATCACAACCCAGGTCTTTTTCCCCTGGTGCTGCTCTTCATAATAAATAGCAGGAATGTTCAGGTGACGGATACTTTTGGACAGCCGTTCTGCATTGGATTCCACTGAGAATCGGCCTGATTGAAGAAATATGCCGGTTTGAGGCTTGGTCAGGATTCTGATGGGTGCTTCTTGATCTATTGGTTTCACTGGTACAGGGGGTGTCTCAACAACTTGTGATTGGATGGGGGATGTGCTTTGCAAGGAATCTTCCGCTGCAATTTCCAGAGGGGAATATGGATACAAGAAACTGATGTCCAGCGAGGGTCTGTGCGAACGCATGGTAAAAATGCGGTCTTCCACCAGAAAGGCTATTTGGGAGTATCTATCCAGCTCATAAGATTCCTGATAAGTTGCCAAGGCATCGCTCGTGTGGCCATTCTGTTCCTGAATATAGCCCTTACGGTAAAGGTAGTATTGCTGATCATAATCCTTGATCCGGGTAATCTTCTCAAGGCTGGTGAGGGCGCTCTGATACTTCTTTTGCATCAAATAGGCATCACATATCAAATGCATGGCATTTTCAGCATGCAGGCCTTCTGGACTGAGACGCAGATAGTTCTCAGCATTTGCGATGGCAGAGGAATAATCATCCATACCATAGGCGGCAATGGCAAGCCAATACATCCTCTGAGGTAGTTGGGGAGCGTTGATTTTGCGTAGCATGCTTTGAGCTTCGGTAAAGTTGCGATCCAGAGAATGGATGATCGCTGCCTCCAAGAGGGATTTTTGGCCATAGAAGGTCTTGGGATAGCGCTCTGCCACTCTTTGATGCTGGCTGAGGGCTTCAGCTTTGTCTTTCTTGAGCATTGCGGAGTAATGTGAGATAAACGCGCGTTCATCTTCATTGTTAGCTTTTATGCTCGGAATACGATCAGCCATTTCGTTAATGCTACCCTGTTGGAACTTGGTCTCCAATCGCTGCAATTCCTTGCGTATCTGGGCAGGCAAATGAATGGCAAAAGTCAAAAGCAGGATCAGTATGATTCTTTGCATTTGCGGATCAATCCTCCCTGGATGGAGCGATTTTGGAGTGGAATATAGTAGTGGAAGTTGGGGCGAGTGTTGCTCACTTCACACATATCTTCATCATATATCTTTGAAACAATCATGTTTTGGTCATCCTCCAGCCTGGGGTAAATCACTTCAATGGCATCACCCACAGAGATTTTGGCAAGTGCTTTGAAGCAGATTAGATCATCCTCATGGCTGACAATCTGCCCAATATACTCGGTTGTGGATGAATAACTGCGTTTTTCCTGGCTTATGCCCTGGGAGGGGTCATTTATGAAGTAAAAACCTTCCCAATAGCTGCGATGTGATACTTTCTG
>JALNYD010000064.1 GCA_023230025.1 Candidatus Cloacimonadota bacterium
ACCACCGCACAAACCATGAAAGCGGACAGGTTGATAAGGTCATGGATGGTGATCTGGATCCCTTTATCTATGCCTGGTTGAAGATGGTGGCTAAATTGAGGATGAATGGCGACTAAGAACAAAAAAGAATACAAGGATCTACTGCCCAGGCTCGATTATAGCCGGCTTCCCAAGCATATTGGCATAATCATGGATGGCAATGGCAGGTGGGCAAAAAAGCGCTTGCGTCCGAGGATCTTCGGTCACAGGGCTGGAGCGGAAGCGATACGTGCTGTTGTTGAATTGGGAGTGGAGCTAAAACTGGAGTTATTGACCTTCTACGCGTTTTCAACGGAAAATTGGAACCGACCAGAAGAAGAAATACAGGGATTGCTGAAGCTGCTGAAAGAGTTTTTGATCAAAGAGATACCAGAACTGAACGAGCAAAACATCAAGGTGGATTTTATCGGTACTGAAACTGGTTTGGATCCTGAGTATCTGGCGGAAATCTGCGCTTTGGCAGCTCAAACACATCAGAATACCGGCATGAAGGTGAATATCGCCTTCAACTATGGGGGCCGCCTGGAGATCATTGAGGCCATCAAGAGACTCACTTCAGTTCAAATCCAGGAACTCACAGTGGACAACTTTGGTCAGTACCTTTATACTGCTGGTCAACCGAATCCGGATCTGATTATTCGCACCAGCGGTGAATACCGTCTTTCAAACTTTCTATTGTGGCAGTCTGCTTATTCTGAGATTTATATCACGGATACTCTATGGCCGGATTTTGATAAAATGGCGTTTCTGAATGCGATTCTGGATTTTCAAGGGCGAAAACGCAGGTTTGGAGGTTTGAACAATGAGTGATCTGACCAAGAGGGTGCTGGTATCAGTGATCTTTATTCCGGTATTGATTTTAGCTCTTTTTTTTGAAGGTATCCCGCTGTATGTGATGTTTCTTGCAGTTAGCTTGCTGGGTGCGCAGGAGTATCGGAGTATGCTGAGGCAGGCTGGTTACCAGATCTCCTGGGTTTGGGTTTTGATCATTCCCTTGCTCTATGGAACCTGGGTGTTGGCACCGGGATCGGAATCTGCAATTCTCTGGGTTGCCTTATTTTTGGTGATATTGGAGGCATTGGCCGGCTGGACGCTGGAAAGCAGTGTTCCGCAGATGTTTGCAACGATCTTTGCCGTTGTTTATACAGGATTATTCCCGGCAATGATCGTAAAAATCGGCTGGTATCAACCGGTTAAGAAAATTTTGCTTGCCTTAATTCTAATGATCTGGATTGTGGATACAGTGGCATACTTCATCGGTATGCGATTTGGCACCAGGCGCGGAATTACACCTGTGAGTCCGAGGAAAAGCCTGCAAGGCTTTATAGCTGGACTGCTTGCACCCGGGCTGGTGTTGCTTATATTATATGTCAGTGGATTTAGCATGATCCCCTGGCCGATACTTGTGATGATTGCAATTGCAGCGGGTATCTTCGGTCAGTTGGGTGATCTGCTGGAATCAATGTTGAAGAGATTTTGTGGTGTTAAGGACAGCTCCCATCTCATACCAGGGCATGGGGGCGTATTGGATAGAACGGATAGTATATTGCTGGCAGGAGCGTTTCTGTACAGCGCATTAAACATTATTAACATGTGAGGTAAAACATGATGAAAAAAACACTCGCAACCCTAATCCTCGTGGCAGCAATGTCAATGATCTTTGCTCAAGCTGCCGATCTCTTCTTCAGTGAATACATTGAAGGATCATCAAACAACAAGGCCATCGAGATCTTTAACGGAACCGGAGCCACAGTTGATCTTTCACAGTACTCAGTGAAGCTTGGTTCTAATGGTGGTGAATGGAGCGCAACTAATTCCATCACTCTGGAAGGTAGTTTGCCAGATAACACCGTGTTTGTGATCGCCAATTCTTCAGCTGCGGCTGAAATCCTCAACGTTTCAGATATGACCAGTACGGTCACATACTTCAATGGTGACGATGCATTGGGTTTATTCCATGGAGAAAACATGATTGATATCATTGGTGTTTACATGGAAGACCCCGGTACAGCCTGGGATGTTGCTGGAGTTGGCGGAGCTACGCTCAATCACACTCTGATTCGCAAACCCCATATCGTGCAGGGTAATACCACCTGGGCATCATCTGCTGGAACGAATATGGATGATTCCGAATGGTTGGTGGAAGCACAGGACTATTTTGCCAACATCGGGATGCATACCTTCAACCCCGGTGGTGGTGATATGGCTGGAACTCCCACCTTCGATCCACCTGCTGGCGCATACACCAGCCCCATCAATGTCAGTATGAGCTCCAGCACTGCCGGTGCTTCAATTCGCTACACTCTGGATGGAAGCGAACCTACCACATCATCACAGCTTTACAGCACGCCGATTGCCATAAACAGCAATACCACAATCAAAGCTAAAGCCTGGGCTGATGATTATGAGCCTTCCTATGTGGCTACCGCTGTTTATATATTCCCAATCGTGGTACAGGATTTGGTTGAACTGCGTCAGCAATCTGCGGATAACTCAACCGTCTATCACCTTCCCAACAATGTGGTGCTCACCTTCAAACAATCCAACCGGAACCAAAAGTTCGTTCAGGATGGTCAAGCTGCGATCCTGATTGATGACCAACCTGGTGTGATCACTACAAATTATCAGATTGGTGATGCCATTGCCGGGCTTACCGGAAAACTGACCATGTATTATGAGACCCTGCAATTCATCCCTACCCTTGATCCGGGAGCTCCTGTATCCAGCGGCAACGACGTTTACATCCCCACTGTAACCATTGCTCAACTCAATGGCGATGTAGGGGTTAACACCTATCAATCACGTCTGGTTCATATCAATGATGTTCATTTTGATAGCCCCAGCGGAAACTATGCAACGAATCCCGCAGTAAATTATGCCATTTCTGATGCTACCGGTGCTATGACGTTCCGCACCAGTTTCTACGATGTGGATTATATCGGCACTCCCATGCATCAAGGCGATATCAGTATGCGTGGTATCATTGCTCATTTCCAAAGCGGAGCCCAGATTACTCCCCGTATGCTTGCAGATTTCAATCCCACATCAAACAATGATCCGGTTGTAAGTCCTGCTGGCATTACTTTGATCGGCAACTACCCCAATCCCTTCAATCCCAGCACAACAATCCAATTCAGCATGGATAAAGCAGCTCCTGCTACTGTAAGCATCTATAACCAAAAAGGTCAGATGGTTAAGAGCTATGATCTGCCAACTGCTGAGAAAGGCATCAACAATCTGCATTGGGATGGAACTGATAATAGCGGCAATGCCGTTTCCAGTGGCGTCTATCACTTCCGGCTTAAATCCGGAAGCTATAGCTCCACCAAGAAAATGATCTTAATGAAATAACTTGAGACTACGAAACCACCTGTACTGTCTGCTGACGATATGCATATGGTCTTCTCTGGAACTTTCCGGCAAGCTCCTGGCAACGGATATTTCCCCGTACGCCATCACAGCCTGGAGATTTCTGATTGGAGGAGCCTGTATTGCCCCGTTTGCAGTAAGACAGATGGTGCAAACTAAACAAAGATTAAGTAAGAGCAGCCTGCTGAAACTTAGCGCTTTGGGATTCCTGAACGTTGTGATCAGTATGCTGCTCTTGCAGTTTGCAATCTACTATGGCAAGGCCTCTCTGACAGCAATTATCGTTAGCATGAATCCACTCTTTGTCAGCGTCTTTGCCATATTCTTTCTGAAGGAAAAACTCAATCGCATTCAGTTGATTAGCCTGTTCGTAGGGATTGCAGGATTGATCCTGATCATCTTTGGGGAAGGCGAACTATACCAGCATCGATATCTAAACCTACCTCTGGGGATATTGTGTGCAATTCTGGCATGCATCACTTTTGCTTTGTATACTGTCCTTACCAAGCGTCTGATTGCCCAGCATGGGAATCTTGTGACCAATTCCTTTGCTTTTCTGATTGGAGGGTTGCTGCTCAGTATCATTAACTTTGCTTTGGGCAAGACTATGCTCTTTGAGGCTACCTTACACAATCTGGGGATAATGCTCTATCTGGGGGCAGTCATATCGGGTCTGGCTTACCTTCTGTATTTTGAAGCAATGAAACAGCTTTCGGCGGCAACAGCTTCGATCTATTTCTTTCTTAAACCAGCCTTGGCGTCACTCCTGGCATATCTCTTTCTTAGTGAGCATTTGCAAATCCTGCAAATCTCTGGTATTATCCTGGTGATGCTGGCTTTGAGCCGTAACCTTTATTTCAGGCGTATTTCTCAACCATGAGCGAGATCAATCTAAAGCGGAACATTGCGTTTACTACTGGATCTCAGGCCATCACCATGCTGGCATCCTTTGTCGCAAACTGGTATCTTGCGCGCTTTTTGGGGCCGGAACTGAGGGGACAGTATGTGTATCTTTTCACTGTCAATTCCGTTGTGTGGCTGCTGCTGGATTTGGGAGTATCCAAATCCCTGATGTACAGCTTACAAAGGGATAAAGCAGATCCCAAAGCTCTGTATAGTATGTCTCTGGTCTTCTTTGGCATAAGTCTACTGCTTAGCATCCTAATCTTCATTCTTTTTGGGAATAGAATCTTGGGTACAGGCAGTTATCCGGGAATTATAACCTTTGCCCTTAGCGTATATATTGCCCTATTCCAGTTGTATAACCGACAGAAGGTGATGTCTATAGGGATGAACCGGATAAAGGATTACTCTCTACTTCTTACTTTACCTACTATAACATTCATGTTTTTGATCCTACCCTTGTTCTGGGCTTTCCCCGCTCATTTTCGAATGCAAGGGAGTTATTTATTGTATGTATCTGTAATGCTGATCATCACGACAGTTTTCCATTTCAGGATATGCCGGAAGATCAATTTTAAGTTTCGCTGGGATTTCCCATTGGTAAAGCGTTCCTATTCCTTGGGGTTCAAGGCCTTCTTAAGTGAATATATGGCGATCATGATGACAAGGGCAGATGTGCTACTTCTCAAACATTTCGGAAGTTTCTCAGATCTGGGTGTTTATATGCTGGCCATAAACTTCATCGATATCATCAATGTAACCAGCAATATGATCGGGGTGGTACTGCTTAACAAATTTGCCGCACTAAATGATGATCGGGCGTCTCTGGAAATCCTAAGAAAAATCTTTGTACTGATGATAGCCTTCAATCTAGTGTGTATCCTGGGAATGGCGATACTGGGTCCTGTTGTGATCAATTTCATGTATACATCGGACTACATCGGAGCTTATAAGGCATTCATGTATCTTATCCCTGCAATCTTTGGGCTAACTCTTGGCTCCCTTTTCAATACCTTCCTGTGGAGCAAGGGTTTCCCGATCTTCACTATCATTGCTCCGGCTGTGGCTACTTTGATGAAAGTTCTGATCAGTAGCCTGTTTATTCCCCAATATGGATATCTTGGAGCTGCAATGGCTTCATCCATTGTGTATCCCATATGGTTGCTTTTACTCGTTATCTGGTACTTCATTACGCATAAAGACCAGAAGATCTCATGCCTCATTATCAAGAAAAATGATATCAAGGAGATGAGAACCATGCTGATTGCACTACACGAAAGGATCTTGGGCTGAGATGAGAATTGTATTTATTAATAAAGTGTTTCCTAATCCGGTGGAACCGGCAAAAGGGAACTTCGTACATAAGAACCTTATGCAATATCCATCAGATATTGACGTGGAAGTAATAGCACCGGTTCCTCCTTTTCTAGGCTTACGTCGCCAGAGACAAAATCGGATTCCTTTGTGGCGCATGTTGGATTTGGGCGGTAGGAGCATAAGAGTCTGGCATCCCCGCTTTCTGCTGTTCCCCCGCAACATCATGAGGGCGTTCGTACCCACATTTGAGTATCTTAGCATGTTGCCACTCCTGTGGTATTTGCATAAGCGCAAAAGGATAGATTGCTTACACGCAAATTTCTGCTTGCCAGATGGTATTGCTGCTGCCAAGCTTTCCAACAAACTGGGAATTCCCTTTGTTATAACCGAGCATCAGGCTGCCTTAGCGGACTTACTGCGGATTCCGTATCTGAAAAGAATGATGCTACAGTCATATATAAAAGCTCACAAAGTTATCGCGGTTTCAGAGCACACTGGGCAAATAATCCTTAATGCAGGATTGCCTCATGAAAAACTGGTGGTGATACCCAATGGAATTGATACTGCTGTATTTACTCCAGTATTCCATTCACGCGGCATCACAAAGCTGATTTACATTGGTTATCTGGTGCAGCGCAAAGGTGTGCAGTTCCTTCTGGAAGCGATCTCAATCCTGGGAGATAACAGCATCAGTCTTAGTCTTGTAGGTGATGGGGAATATCGTAATGAGTTGGAAAAACAATGCACGAAACTAGGCATTGAGGAATCAGTACATTTTTTAGGTGAGAAGAATCCTCAAGAAATAGCCCAGCTATTACATGACCATGATGCATTGGTACATCCCAGCTTGATTGAAAGCTTTGGGATTGTCGTAGTAGAAGCCATGGCTGCAGGATTGCCGGTAGTCGCTACACAGAATGGCGGTAGTGAATACATTGTAACAGATCAAACTGGGATAATCGTTCCACCTCACGATCCCCATGCGCTGGCAGAAGGGATCCGCCGCTTGATTGCAACTGAATGGGACGCTAAGGCGATCAGAAACTATGCTGTCCAGCATTATGACATTTCTGAAGTTGTTAATGATACTATCAAACAATACCCTGAACCAGTATCCAAGATCTGTCATCTAAGTTCTGTACATATGAGAACTGATGTGAGGGTCTTTTACAAGCAGTGCGTCAGTTTGGTCCAAGCAGGATACAATGTTCATCTTGTAGTCGCTGATGGTCAAGGTAATGAGCTAAAAGATGGCGTCAAGATCCACGATGTTGGTCCTTTTGCCAGTAGGAAGCTTCGCATGATGCTTGCACCCTTCAAAGTGCTTCTTATGGCACTAAGTCTCAGAGCAGATGTCTATCAAATCCATGATCCTGAGTTGCTACCGATAGCCATTTTGCTTAAATTAATCAGTCGTAAACCTGTCATCTATGATATTCATGAATGTTATGCTGAAGCTTTTCTTAACAAGGATTATCTATCCCCATTCGCGGGTAAATTGCTGTCTAAGATAATCAGGGGACTGGAAACAGGAGTTCTTGCTATGATAGATCAGGGAATAGCCGCGACTGAGCATATTGCACAGCAATATCCAGATGTTCCAGTGCTACATAATTACCCGATCCTTGCAGAATGGAAAGATGTCCGAGGTAATTCTAGTAGATACCAGAGTCGATGCATCTGCTACATTGGCATTATCACCAGAGAGCGGGGAATAGGCCAGATAGTAAGTGCAATAGAAAATGTGGATTGTAGCTTTCATCTTGCAGGTAAATATGAACCTGTTACATATCGGGATGAGCTAAAGAAAATGCCGGGATTCGCAAAAGTGATAGAATATGGCTACGTGAATCGAGACAAAGCGGCAGAGATCTTCTCTAAATGCGCTTTAGGAGTGGTGTTATTTGATCGCAGTCCTAATCACCTTTACTCACTATCCACCAAAATGTTCGAATATATGGCTGCCGGACTGCCGATCCTGGTTTCTGACCTGCCTACGAACATAGAACTGATAGATGAATCTGAAGTAGGAGTTTATCTTGATCCTGATTGTATTGAGAAGATCTCGGATACTCTGAATAGACTCCTGAATGATCCTCAGAAGCTGGCCGAAATGGGACAAAAGGGTAAGAAACTGACTACAAAACAGCTTTCATGGGAAAACGAGAAGGATATTTACCTAAATGTATATGCAAACCTGCTATCTAAATCTTGAATTTGATATTATGGATACAAGCAGCGCTCCTTTATCCTGCAAGCATATTCTAAGATTACTGAGCTTCAACGTAATTATTATACTCTAGTGGATGGAATACATATGACGTTTATTGTGCTGTTTTGGGTTTCCTGGCTGATGTTACTCTACCATCTGGCTGGCTATCCCGCCCTACTCTGGATATTGAATCTAAGAAAGCATAAGAATTCTCTGATACGATGGCTAAGCGACGATGAATTGCCTGTGGTAACGGTATTGTGTGCTGCATACAATGAAGAAGCTGTAATAGGAGCAAAAATTGAATCCTTTCTAGCCTTGGATTATCCATCGCACAAAGTGCAGATGATTATAATATCGGACGATTCCACGGATAAGACAAATGAAATAGTATCACAATACACAGGTACTAATGTCTCCTTGATAGTGCAGAAACCAAGAGCCGGGAAGCCTAGCGGATTGAATCTGGCCTTGGAACACATACAAGGGGATTATGTGCTTTCTACTGACGCTAACTCGATTTTTGCACCTGATGCTCTACGAGTATTGGTGAACAGGATTAAGAGTGATGATAAGCTTGGGATGGTATCCGGAGAATTACGGTTGCAAAAAAAAGGCGATAAGCAATCTGGAGAAGGCTTGTATTGGCGTTATGAAGCGTTTATCAAGAAGATGGACAGTATGTTTCACAGCATCATCTGTGCGAATGGCTCACTCTTTTTGATTAAGCGCTGTTTTTTCCGTGAAGTAGATCCCCAATCTACAGATGATTTTGAGCGTACACTGATCGTACTCGAGAATGGCTATTATGCTGCATATGAGCCTGATGCCTGCGTGTACGAGGAAGAAAGTGAAAAAGCCAGCCAGGAATTGAAACGAAAGGTACGCATCATATCCCGTGAGTGGTCTGCACTCTTTCGGCATAGAAGTTTGCTGAATCCATTCCGGTTTCCTATAGAGAGTTTTCTACTCATTTCACATAAACTGATCCGCTGGTTGTTCTTTGTTTTCATTGTTATCGGGTTTGTCTCTTCAGCTTTATTGCTATCCAAACCGTTTTTCTTGCTGGCTTTTTCTGGCCAGGTGCTGGTTTACAGCATGGGATTGCTGGGTTTGGCTGCACAAAACAAGGGTATCCGCTTACCGCTTACAGGATTGCCAGCATATATTACGGCGATGATATTAGCGTCCCTAATGGCTTTTATCAGATTTATATCCCAGAAACGTACCATGGCTTTGTGGGATACTATTCGCTAGGTAAATGACTGTTTACTGTGCAGAGATCGAACAAAATCATGAGGAATTGTTTTCTGCGATACGCTGTAGTATGCATCAGGAAGCACTTGACACAGCCAGCCTGATCAGATTTGTGGGATATGATAGAATGAAGCAATCAGATATTGCGACTCCAGCAATGCTTTATGCCCGCTACATTCTGCACAGGGGCTGAATAATGAAGATTCTTCAAAAGGAGATAGATTTATGAAGAAAGTAAGACTTGGTCTAATTGGATGTGGCAGGATTGCCAAGAATCATTTTGATGCCGTATCCCAGATTTCCGAAGCTGATTTTGTGGCTGTAGCAGACATTATTCCAGAGAAAGTCCAAAAAGCCGCCGAAGAGTATCATGTCCCCGGCATCTACACAGATTATCACGAAATGCTGGCCAAGGAGAAGCTGGATTTGGTTTCGATCTGTTCCCCCAGCGGTATGCATCCAAATATGGGTGTGGATGTTGCCAGAGCCAAAGTGAATGTGCTAACCGAAAAGCCCATGGCAATCAATATCGATGCTGCTGATCGCCTGATCCGCGCTTGCGACGATAATGCTGTGAAGCTCTTTGTGGTAAAGCAGAACCGTCTTAATAGCACCATGCAGCTCCTCAAGCGTGCCATAGACAAGAACCGCTTTGGCAGGATCTACATGGCGCAGGCAAATGTGTTCTGGACTCGTCCGCAAGCATATTATGATGCTGAGAAATGGCGCGGTACCTGGGAGTTTGATGGCGGAGCATATATGAACCAGGCCAGCCACTATGTGGACGCTATCTATTGGCTTTTGGGCAATGTGGATAGTGTATCTGCCTTCACAGCCACGATGGCTCGCAAGATCGAAGCTGAAGATACCGGCAGTGCTATTCTGCAGTTTAGGAGCGGGATCATCGCTTCGATCAATGTTACTATGCTCACATACCCCAAAAACTTCGAGGGTTCAATCACGATCATTGGAGAAAAGGGTATAGTCAAGATAGGCGGTGTGGCAGTTAATAAGATTGAAAAATGGGAGTTTGAGGATTATGACGATGATGATCGCATAGCCCAGGATACCAATTACCAACCCCCCAATGTTTACGGTTTTGGGCATAATCCCTATTATCGCAATGTGGTAGATGTGCTGCTGGGTAAGGCCGTTCCTTCTACTGATGGTCGTGATGGCCGCAAATCTGTGGAAATTATCCAGGCCATATACCAAAGTGCCAAAACTGGTAAAAAGGTTAGCCTGCCCCTCTGATCAGATCATTCACATATAAATAATGAACCCGGAACTCTCGCTCCGGGTTTTTTACTTGAGTGGCAAAACGGTTAAATCTTCAAGCTGATACTGATGGTGTAGTCCCTGCCTGCAGCCGGATAACCATATTCACTTTGATAATCCTCATCCAGCAGGTTGTCCAGCTTCAGCTTCAGATCCAGATGTTTCCAGCTTCTACCGAGCTCGATGCTATGGGTGTGATAGGCTTTAAGAACATGAAAATTCCCCATATCATCCTGTGAATCACGTTCACTGCGCCAAAGAAGGCTATAGCTTAGTTCAAGATCGAGGGGCAAGCTATAGCTGATTTGCCCGTCAATACTGTGGCGTGGACTATCGCTGAGCCTGTAGTCGCTATCCGTTCCGTAATCAAGATAGGCATAGGCAGATTGGATGAATAGTTTGGTCAGTGGTTGCGCTGCCAGGCTTAGTTCCCCGCCATAGGATTGAACGCTATACAGATTCTGATAGCCATCAGATCCATAATCAATAAGGTTTTTTACATCATTGTAAAAAAGAGAAAGATCGCTTACCAGATTCAGAATCCCGCCGTGGTTAAGCTTATGGTTGATCTCATATTTAATGGCGCTGGAAGGCAGCAGATGGGGATTGCCATTTTCTGCCGAGAAGAGCTGACGCATGGTGGGCATTGCGGAGTTTCGCCCCACCGAAAACGATACCCTGGATTGGATCGGACTGGTCCAATATAGGCCAAGTGAAGGCTCTGCAATGACTTCGGGTTTTTCGTTCTTGCTATGAAAGATGCTGCTGAGACCAAAGCTAGCGCTTAAATCCAACCTTTCATGCAAGGGCACTTGATGCTGTACATAAGCACTGTTCAGATATGCCCAGTTATCGGTCCATTCCAGATAACTACCCGTATCTTTGCGCTTAGTGCTGCGATACTCGCTTCTGAATCCGCTTTGGAAGCGCTGTCCGATCTTAATGCTGGGTGCCAGCCCAAGATTCCAGGAATCCATGCGGGAGCTGATATCCAGGCTCTGATGATGGGGATCCCTAAAGCGTTCGTATGTATCACCAGCAGCGTCATAATACAGATGTGCCAGAATGCGGCTGTTTTCTGAGCTATACAGATCAGCTCCCAAACTGGAATAAGCCCGGTAGAAGTTTTTATAGCTGCGGTAGTCTCTGCCATAGATCGAGGAAGGGATATCCTTGTGCGGGATAAATGAATATCCGAAGGATAGCCCCAAATCGTGGATATTAGCAATCTGCAGATCAGT
>JALNYD010000065.1 GCA_023230025.1 Candidatus Cloacimonadota bacterium
CTCAAACAGCTATATAACGAGATCAAGCAGAATACAGTGCATCATGAAGTTGAGATCATCTTCATTGATGATGGCTCTCGCGATGATAGTTTTGCGATCATGGAAGATCTGGCCAATCAGGACAAGGCTGTGAAAGTGATCAAGTTTAGGCGCAACTTTGGTAAAGCTGCGGCTCTTCAACAGGGTTTTGATTTAGCTTCCGGAGAGGTTATTTTCACCCTGGATGCTGATCTTCAGGATGACCCAATAGAAATCCCTCAGTTTTTGACCAAGCTGGATGAGGGTTATGATTTGGTATCAGGCTGGAAGAGAAAACGCCTGGATCCCTGGCATAAGCGTTTGCCATCCAAGCTTTTCAACAGTGTAACAGCAAAGACTTTCAAATTGAAGCTAAGAGATTACAATTGCGGATATAAGGCTTATCGGGCATCAGTGGTGAAAGAACTCACCCTGTATGGTGAGATGCATCGCTATATACCCGCATTAGCGCATTCTCTGGGATACAGGGTGGGGGAGATCCCTGTGCAACACAGGGCTCGTCAATTTGGTGTAAGCAAATATGGTATCGAGCGGTATCTGCGGGGTTTTTTTGATCTATTGACGGTCAAGATGGTTACCCAATATGTCAAGAGCCCGCTCTATCTTTTTGGTAGAATAGGATTAAGCTCGAGTATCCTGGGTATGTTGATTACCATCTATCTGGCAGTCTTAAAGGTTTTCTGGGGCATGCCTCTTTCAAACAGGCCACTCTTGTTTCTGGGCATCCTGCTTATCTTGGGAGGCTTGCAATTCATCTCTCTGGGGTTGATCTCTGAATTGATCATCAACCGCGTCTCACCAGCTCAGCGTTTGCCGCTATCCATTGAGAAGACCATCAATACCGGAGCTCCGGATGGATAGACTGGAAGCATTTTTTCTCAGTAAATATCTACAAGCGCCAAAGCGGAATCTTTTCCGCTTCAGTTTTGTCTTCATGGTTCTTGGCATTGTGTTATCGGTGGGAATACTCTCGGCAGGCCTTAATCTGTTTGAAGGTTATGAAAGCACACTGCGCAATTTGCTTTTGGATAGCTTTGCCCATATCTCCGTGCAGTCATCCGATAGCGCATATCTTAGCAGGGAGCAGGCTCAGGAAGCAATTGCTAAATTGAACAAGCACAAAGAAGTGCTATCCGTGATACCCAGCATTCATTACCCGCTGATGGCCCAATCAGGAACAAAGATCCGTAATGCCAACCTTCGGGCTTATGATTTTGCTGGCGAGTTCCCCTATGCCAAATACATCGAAAACTATCCTGGTGAACTCCAGGAATCTGAAATAGTGATTGGTCACTATCTGGCAACAGAGATGGGTCTGCAGCCTGGCGATAATGTAAGCTTGATCTATCCTCAGCTCGATCGTATAAGCCCCTTGGGGATTTACAATGGCCAGCAAAGCTTCAAAATTGCAGGATTGTATCGTTCAGGATATTATGAAAACGATCGTAGCATCATCATAGCAAACATCAGCGATGCCGAGCAGTTGTTATTGATTACCAATAGCATCAGCAAACTGGAAATCAGGATCAGGAATCCTCAGCAAGCGCGGGAACTTGCCAAAGGTCTGTCTGCAATCCTGGGCAGTCAATACACTTGTATATCGTGGGATCTATATGCTTCCAGTCTCCTCCGCCTGGTGGAAATGGAGAAGTGGTTGATCTTTATCGTATTTACTTTCCTGGTGTTGATAGCGGGATTTAACGTTATATCTTCAGTTAGTACGATTATCATCGATAAAGGCAATGAGATAGCCGTGCTCAAAACCCTTGGAGCAAATGCTAAATCCATCAAAAGGATATATGCCTACAAGGTTGGTATGGTGGCAATATTATCTGTTGTGATCGGCCAGGCTTTTGGAGCATTTCTTTCCTGGGTTGTGGAAAAGCAGACTTTCTATCGCCTGAAGGGTGATGTCTATTTCATCGATACAATTGGAGCATCAATCACACCGTTCAATCTTCTGGCCGTGTTTGTCGTGGCAAGTCTATTGATCTCTCTTTGTATTTATCTCCCCTTGCGACAAATCGATCGTATTCAGATCATATCTCTATTTCGGCAAAACACTTAGGAGGATTCTTGATAGCTGCAATCCATAATATCTACAAAACATACCACGATAGTGATCAGCTTATCGAGGTTTTACGCGGGACAAGCCTGGAGATTGAAGAACGGGATTTCATCTGCATAACCGGGAAAAGCGGTTCTGGTAAAAGCACTTTATTGCACATACTGGGTTTACTGGATTCTCCCGATTCAGGTGATTTGGAGATTTCCGGTCGCAAGATATCCTCGCTGATGAGTGATGCTGCCTTAATCCGAAATCGGAACCTGGGCTTTGTATTTCAGTTTCACTATCTGGTGGAAGATCTAACTGCTTCTGAGAATGTAGCGCTACCCTTGCTAATCGCCGGAGAAAGCGCAACTGCCTCGCTTGCCCAGGCCCGGGAGTTGCTCATCCATCTAGGGTTGGAGCAGCGCCTGAACCGTTATCCCAATCAACTGTCCGGCGGGGAACAGCAAAGGATTGCGCTAGCCCGAGCCCTGGTCAATAAACCAGCTATGGTGCTTGCTGATGAACCTACCGGAAATCTGGATCCCGGGCACAGTAAAGACGTGTGGGATCTGATGTACCGCTTAAACTCAGAACTTGGCCAGGCTTTTGTAATAGTTACCCATGATGTAGAAGCCGCAGCCAAAGCTCCCAAAAGCTTCGAGCTAGCCGAAGGGGTTCTGATTCCCAGATAGGATTATATGCGTAAACCCAGGAAGTTCTTGAGCCTGATCCTGATCCTTCTGCTGATCAATGCTTTATTCTTCAGCTTTTGGTATGCCTTTGGGGGCAGAGATTGGGTTCGAAAACTGATCACAAACGCCATCGGCAATATGATTAGTGCCGAAATTAGCCTGGGAGACCTGCACCTGAGTGATAAACAGATTTATGTGCAGGACATTCATTTTGCTACTTCCGATTCGTTGCTTGATTTACGGATTGATCATATCAGCATTCGGTACAATCTCTACAAATTTCTGTTTTCAAGGTTTAACCCCCAGGGTGTGGTTGGCAGCATCGAAATCAATCATCCTGTGGCAGTGCTGAGTTACCGAGTGCTGGGAAAAGCTCCCAAAGCCAGGCGTGATAAAGGCAAGTTTGAGATACCGGATTTGAGTGGTTATTTCCGTAGAATCAACCTGATTGATGGCGAGATCAAGGCTGATGTGGCGATCCCACTGAAGATCATGAATGAAGGTGATCTATATATAGAAGAGAGTCTTAGCGATATAAACCTGATAGTTAACAATGCAAAAGTAACGGAACTTAGCTTAAAGGCAATAACATCCCGTGGAGGCATACTTGATCTCAGTGGTAGATTGGATCGGGGAAGAATCGAGATTGCCAGAGCAGAGATAACAGATTTTAAGCCTCTTTATATCACGCATCCTGATATCAGGGATTTTCGCTCTGAGATCAACCTTTCGGCGCAATATAGCGAAGCTCCGGATTCCAGTACAGCCCAGTATTCGGGTAAAGCCCTGATCTGGAATAGCTCAGCTTTGCTGTTCGATGATTATCCGGCACATATTCCCTTGATCGCAGCTGAGGCCGATGGGCGGAATCTCAGCGCGCGAATAACGCGATCACGGTTTGGAAACAGCCATGTTGAGGGCGACATCAAGATTCGTGATTTGGGCAAAACCATGAGCTTTGATGGCAGTTCATTGGTTGCAGATCTGGATTTGTCGATGATCATACCAGATCTCTCCGGGCTCGTTTCCACCAAAGTGCTGGCTTCTGGCAACATCAAAGAGCCCAAAATCCAGGCTCAGATCAAATCTCCCAAGGTTGCATACCAGAAATGGAATCTGGAGAATATCGATATCAATGCTGAATACTCCGATGATATTGCCAGAATGCATCTGCAAGATGCAAGCTGGGAGAATCAGATGCTTGAACTCAGTGCAGAGTTTGACCCAAAGCTAAAGGCTTTATCTGCCAATCTGAACACCATCCCCATATCAGAATCCGGTGTGGACTACTATGCCCGGGGTTCGGCTCAGATTGATGGTCTGTTGCTCGCTCCATTCCCCTTGTTTGAAGTGCAGTTAAGTGATTTTACCATGGCTTACATGAACACAAGGCTGGATAGCATCAATGGAAAAGCCCGGATGATTCCTCTGAGTGAGAAGCTATTGGTGGATGCCCAGATTGATGCTGGAAAGGATCTTCAGTTGAGTCTCATCGGCGATATCCTGGATCAGCACTTACTATTGGATGCCAGCTTCAAGGACATATCTGTATCAGGTTTGTATCCCCAAGATACTATCAAGCTTCTGGATCCGATGCTTGGGGGCGAGCTTCACGCTATGATGCTGGGCCGAAAGATCTGGACCAGCAGCGATCTTGCCCTAAAGCTACAGGGGGATTTCCCTTGTGTCAGCAATCTGGAAATCCTGGGAAGTGGCGATCTTGAGCAGCTTAGTGGAAGTGCCTTTATTCGTTCCCGGGATAGCTATTACAATGATCTTCCTCTTGACTTTGAGTTATCTGCAAGCTATGCTCAGAATCAACTGAAAGTGTTCGGGCTGAAAATCAATGATTTGTTGAACCTCTCCGGCAGAGTAAATGTTACCAACTGGCAAGATATGGATTTTGATCTGGCGGTTCAGGATCTTACAACAGCCAAACTCAGTGGATATTATCCTGATCTGGAGCTGATGATCCCTGAGTTCAAATCTCTTTCTCTATTTGCAAACTACAACCGGAATCAAGATCGGAAAGTGGATGCCTGGCTGAATATCCGACAACTGGATCTGCTTAGCGTAATTCCCCTGGATCTGGATTTGAAACTTAGTGGTGAGCCTGAACAGATGAACATGACGGGGAAGATTTCCTCGCAGGCAAGTAGATTGATTGACTTTAGCGGAGCTGCCAGTTTGCTGCCCAGGATAGATCTTGCAATGGAAGCTGTGATGAAGGATCTGCGCATGCAGGATGTGTTGGTGCAGGCCATGGGTGAAGGTTCTTTTACTGGGAAGGTTGGAGTGCAGATTTCAGATGCTGGCAGTCCCAGGCGGGCTATTGAGTTTGATGGGGATGTGATCGCAAAAGACATTAGATTTGGGGATTTTACAATCAACCGTGCAGTCCTGAAAGTTGCTCAGCAATCCCAAGCCCTTGTTGTTGATAGTCTATTTGTAGTTTCGGAGGGATTGTTTACTGCTTCGGCAAAAGGACGTCTGGGCTATAATGCCCTGACCAACCTATTCTATGATTCTGCTGACACTCTGGACGTTGAGGTCAATGGCCAGCTCTTTCCCTGGTTGCGCAGTGTTACAGATTACATTGTTGATTCCAGAGGGGTATCCAATATCAGGCTTAGAGTCGGCAACGATGAGGAACAGTTTATCGTTCACAGCGGGAACCTGGATATACACAGAGGATATGTGCTGCTAAAGGATCAGGTTGAAGCAATGCGGAACATCGAAATCAAGGGCTTCTTTGATGAAAATCGCTTTGTGATTCAACAGGGCACCTTCAACATGGGGAATGGCAGTTTCTACATGAATAATGTCTTTGAGCCAGAGCCCACAGATCATTTTACATTGGGATTCCTGGACTTGGGGTATCTGCGTTTGATGATCAGTGAGCCGGGGATTCAGGTAACTATTCCAGTGGTAGCTCCGCCACAAACTCTCTCCAACATTGCCCTGAAGGGACAGAATAGTCGATATGCGACAGTGCGGGGTCCCTTTGATGACATGAAGATAGAAGCGTATGTAACTGCCTCCAATCTTGATATTCTATACCCCCCTGGCGCAGATAACCTGCTTAATCTCATTCTTTCTGTACGTTCCAGTGCCAAGAAACCAGAGAGTGATCCCCTGCCATTGCCATTCCAGTTGGATCTTTTCGTTTCCATCGGCGAGAATGTGCGGTATGTGACATATCCTACGAACCTGAATCTTCAACCTGGGGGCTTTCTGCATCTTTTGTATGATGGTAGTGCCTTCATTGTCAAAGAAGTCTTTATCACTTCCGAGCAGGGGACTGTTGATTTCGTTGGTACTGTGTTTCAGGTGGATAACATCGCTATTTCGATGATTGACCAGCAAGATATCATGAATGTGGAGGGTCTGTTTTATAAGCGAACTCCAGACGGAAGCACAGTGAGCTTGAATGTACATTCCACTCCTGAGTTTGACAAGAGTCTGCTGGATCGCCTGGAGATAACGCTTACCAGTGATAATCCCGCAGATATAAACATAACTCATGTGCTTTCCAGATTGCGTTACAATCAATCCATGGATGAGCTTTCCTCTGATCAAAAGCAAAACCTGCTTCAGGATGAAGCCTTGGGTCTGATTGGGGGAAACTTGAATTCAACTGTGCTCACTCCCATCTTCTATCCTGTGGAAAACTGGATACGACGCAGTTTGGGGCTGGATAGTTTTTCGATCAATGCAGGATTTATCCAGAATCTCTTTACTGAGTATTCCTCCAATCCCTCCGAATTGGCAGATTTGGCGGATCTCTCAAACCTCGGTAGCGATATCAGCCGGTTTTCTTCCTCAATCCTGCTTAACAACCTCTCCATCTCAATGAGCAAGTATCTAGGATATCGCTTTTTCGTTGATTATGAGTTTGGTTTGCAGGAAGCCACTGACCTTCAGAAGAAGACACGCCTGATGGTATCACACGACACCTCTTTGCGGTTGGTTTTACCCAAGCAGTATCGGATGGGTTATACCTTCCGTTATGAACCAGGTGCTGCAGGCGTCACTCATGAGGTTATGATCCAGCGAACATTGCGTTTCTGGGGCTTGTAATCCTTTCTCCTTTGAGTAGGGCTGATTACTCTCTGACCAAGGGGATATGTGCCTGTTTGCCAGTATTTCGGCATTATCATATATGCTTCATTGACTAATTCAGCGTGATTAGAAATCTGGCATAAAATCTATGCCCCTAAGGAATAAAATGCAAAAGATCAAGAACATAGCCATCATCGCACACGTTGATCACGGTAAAACAACTCTCATTGATGCCATACTCAGACAGGCAGGAGTATTCCGTGCTAACGAAAAAATCACTGAACGCGTGATGGATTCAAACGATATTGAGAAAGAACGCGGGATTACCATCTTTTCCAAGAATGCTTCCTTGCATTATCACGGCTACAAGATCAATCTGGTTGACACACCCGGACATTCTGATTTTGGCGGAGAAGTGCAACGGATTATGGATATGGTGGATTCTGTATTGCTGCTGGTAGATGCTTTTGAAGGCCCCATGCCCCAAACCAAGTATGTATTGAAAAATGCCCTAAACATGGGCTTAAAACCAATTGTGGTAATCAATAAAATTGATCGCCCCAATGCCCGGGCTCATGAAGTTCTGGATATGGTCTTTGAACTCTTTTTGGAGCTCAACGCCAGCAGTGAACAATTGGACTTCCCGGTTATCTACGCTTCTGGTAAAGACGGTTATGCTGTGGCAGAGCTTGATGACGAAGCCAAAAATATCTATCCCCTGCTTGATCTCGTGATCAAAGAAGTGCCTAATGCGAAAGGGGATCGTACGCAAAGCTTCCAGATGCTGACTTCTGCGATTGAATATGACAACTATCTGGGTAAGATGGGTACTGGAAAGATACACAATGGCACCATTAAAACCGGAGATGAAGTTGCCTTGCTCAAACGCAATGGTGAGAAACATATCTACAAGGTTACAGCACTTTTCAGCTATGAGGGCTTGTCAAAGAAGGAAGTCAGGAAGGCCTATGCCGGAGATATTATTACCATTGCCGGGATTGAGAGCATCGATATCGGCGAAACCATTGCTGATAAGGACAATCCCATTGCCTTGCCAGCCATAAGCATTGATGAACCTACCATCAGTATTGAGTTCATTATCAACGACTCCACTTTTATGGGACGCAGTGGCAAATGGCTCACTTCCAGCAAGATCTGGGAACGCCTGCAGAAAGAACTGCAAACCAACGTCTCCCTCAAGGTAGAACGCACTTCCTCCGCTGATACCTTCCTGGTCAAAGGGCGGGGTGAATTGCAGCTTTCCATTCTGATGGAGAATATGCGCCGTGAAGGTTTTGAATTCCAGGTTTCAAAACCCCGCGTACTTTATAAAGAGTGTGAGGGGAAGATCCTTGAGCCCATGGAAATGGCATTGGTGGATGTAGCTCAGGAATTTGTAGGCACAGTGATAGATCTGATGGGGCGTAGAAAAGGTGAAGTCGTCTATATGACGCCTGCAATCGACGGCTATGCTCGTCTTGAGTTCAAAGTTCCCTCTCGGGGGCTGATTGGTTTCAGAAACGAGTTTCTAACAGAAACCAGAGGCACCGGTGTGATTAGCCAATCTTATCTGGGATATGAAGAGTTCAAAGGGGAGATTCAGGGCTCCAGCCATGGCTCTATGATTGCAATGGAAACCGGAATTGCCCTGGGTTATTCTCTGAACAATTTTCAACCCCGAGGCACTTTCTTCATTTCTCCCAATACGGAGGTTTATGCCGGAATGGTAGTGGGCCAACACAGCAAGGATAAGGATCTGGTAATCAATGTTTGCAAAGGCAAGAAGCTTACAAACAACCGGGCTGCCGGCAAGGATGATGCGATAAAGCTCATCCCACCCCGTATATTTACTCTGGAGCAGGCTATGGAATACATTGGTGACGATGAATTGCTGGAGATTACTCCTGATTGCATCCGCATGCGCAAGAAGATTCTACATCACACAGATCGCAAACGCAGTGAAATTGCAGATTGATAACCTATTGGCAGAAAGTGTATTATGGCATATTAATGGCTGGATGACAATGACAAATCGAGGTAGAACGATAAAAAAAGCTTGACTGAAACAGCACTACTGATTTAGTTGACTACATCACCATGACAGTCCCGGTGAAATTATTTGGGAAGAGGTCAACATGAATGCCTTTAAAAACGACGTGCCGATCTACCTCCAGTTGCGTCAGCAGATTGAAGAGCAGATTCTGGCTCGGGCATTGAAGGAAGAAGACCAGGTGAAATCTCTGCGGGTGCTAGCAGCTGAATATCGGATCAACCCGATCACGGCTGGCAACGCTCTGAACACTTTGGTCAACGAAGGTGTGCTATATCAGAAGCGGGGAATTGGAATCTTCGTATCTCAGGGAGCCCGGGAGAAGATTATCAATAGCCGCAAGAGTAGTTTTATCGTTGAAACTCTGGAGCCTAGCATCCGCCTGGCAAAAAGTTACGACATTCCGAAGGAAGAAATCATCGCCAAAACAAACAGCATTTATGGAGAAGAACAATGACCCTCTATGAACACACTTTTGAAAACAATCCGATTCCTTACGAAATCCGAAAAGTAAGCAAGAGCTATGGCAAGTTCAAAGCTTTGGATGATGTATCTTTCACCCTGCCCTGGGGAAAGATTGTGGGCTTACTGGGAAAGAATGGAGCTGGCAAATCCACTTTGATGCGCTGCATGCTTGGTTATTTAAAGCACGAGGGTCAGGTTTCATTGGATGGCTTTGCCCTGGGGCACAGAGACCACAAGGTATTCAATCAAGTGGCTTTCATTCCAGATGTCAATGGCCTTGATGACCGACTTACCGTGAAGCAAACTTGGGATTATGTAAAAAACATGAATCCACATTTCAATATTGACCGCGCCGAGCGTTTGATGGCAAAAAGCTCATTGCCCATGAACAAGAAGGTCGCCAAGCTATCCAAGGGAATGAAGACAAAGCTATATCTGCTTTTGACCCTATCCCTTGATGTGCGCTATTTACTGCTTGATGAGCCCACTTTGGGTTTGGATATCGCCTTCAGGAAAGAGTTTTTCAATATCATCCTGGGTGAGTTCTTTGATGAGCAGCGCACGATCTTTATCTCAACTCATCAGGTTGAAGAAGTAGAGGATATTCTACAGGAGATTATCTTCATTGATCAGGGTAAAATCATCCTCAACGAAGAAGTGGAGCAGCTAAAAGAGCGCTTACACGTGATTACGCTTCCAGCGGATCGCATAGCGGAGTTGCAAGCTCACAATCCCAAAGTAATCAATCACACACTGGGCTTTGTAAGTGCAATAATGGATTCCAGGATTGAGCTTGAGGGTGCGATCTATAACCGTCCCAATTTGGCCGATATCTTCATGGAATATGTAGGAGGAAGCAATGAAACAGTTTAAGACTCTGATCACCAAAGAATGGCACTCCCATAAACATAGTTTTCTAATTCCCAGTTATGTAGTGGCAGCATTCTTTATCCTGCTGGGGATAGCATCGATCTGGGGCAGCATCCGTTTTGGATTGCCAGAGTTTGACTTTGAAAATGATATAGTTCATGATCCCAAGGATGTGATATGGACCTTGCATTATGCGATGTCCGTGGTGATTGCCTGGTTTGCGATATTGACCTCAATCACTATCAATGACTCCATGTTGAATGGTGATTATCAAAAAAAGTGTGAGATCATGCATAATTCTCAGCCTGTAAGCATGGTCAAGATTCTGGCAGCCAAGCTGAGCTTCTCAATTCCAATGATGCTTGTGCAATATCTGGTTTTGGCATGCATCAGCTCTCTGATCGTCTCTGCAGTTTTGGCCTTTTTTGGCTTCAATGGCTGGTTCTTGGGCTTGCATGCCGTAATAAGTCCGTTTTTAATGATTCTGGTCTCAATGCTTGCTTTAACCTCAATATTCTGGATGTTCTCCTGTTTCTTCCGCAAACAGGCAGCGTTAAAGTTCTGGCTGGTTATGATTGTTATTGATCTTCTACGCCTCATGATTACCCGGATCTGGCCTATCAGCCATATGTTTAGCCCTTACAAGTATTATATCAAGCTATTGCTCATGCCGTTCTCTATGATTAAGATCAAGTCAACGGGCTTCAATTTCGGCTGGGATAGTATGGATATTGGTTCCAACCTGCTCAGCCTGTTCATCAGCATCCTGATGTTTATCGCAGGATACTATCTCTATAAGCAAAGGGAGCTTAGCTAAGTAAACTGTCCCGAACTGAATATCAGTTTATCCAGATAGCAAACCCATTAGTTATCGTCACGATGCGGTCACCTTGCCGTTACTTTTGTAACCACAAGGTAACCGCATCGTGACGATGGGTAACAGGCAATAAGCTTACGTGTAGGAAAGATTAGTTACCAGTATTATCTTTCGGGATGTTCTACAAATATATTCGTGTGCGCTGTATAACTAAATATTTTCGAATACTGGGATAAATTTCTTGACAGTGATAGAATGCACTACAATCTTAGCCTTGTGGAAGAAACAAGGAGTTTAACATGTTAAGACGATTTGTTAAGTTTGTTCTTATCCTGCTAGTCGTATCTGTCTGTTACGGACATTTATGGGGCGCCGATTTCGAAAATGACGCGCTGGACGAAGCTGAAGCAAAAAGGGATATGATGGCCTATGTGCAGTCCACCTTCCCACATCGCTTTGGCAACAATCTACA
>JALNYD010000066.1 GCA_023230025.1 Candidatus Cloacimonadota bacterium
GGAATGTCGTGCCAAGGAAGATGCCCGATACATATTGCCCCTGGCAACAAAAACTCAGATGGGGATAACCATCAATGCCAGAAACATCGAAGCATTATTGCGCCGCCTGGCCTCCACTCGCGGTGATGAGGCCAGAGAACTCAAAGAATTGCTCTTCAAAGAAGTATCCAGGATTGCCCCCTCGCTGATTCGTTACACCGAGCCCGATGGGTATCTGGGAACAGTTGATCCCGAAGCTGTGGGATTCAGCGGTTTTATGCAACAGGAATTACCCTGGATGGCATCATTGGATCTTGAGAACAAGGTTAATCTGATCTCAGCTCCCAAAAACGCCGATGACCGCGTCATGGCAGCATTGATCTACAGCAAGGGCGAGCTGGGCTTTCAGGAAACCTATGAGACACTTTCGCATCTGCCCAAGATCGCCAAATTGCAACTATGGAAACAGCTCTTCTCCGGATTGAATAGCTGGCACAAACTACCCCGCGCCTTTGAAACTGTGGAGTTTGAGTTTGAGATCAGCATGAGTGAATGCTGTTGGGCTCAATTTAAAAGACATCGTCAATGCACCCTGATCAAGAAAGCCGGTAATCCCGGAGTAGCAGTGCTGCCCACTGTGATCCACGAGATCAAGAGAACCAGCATTTGGGAGAAACTACTGCGGGAAGGGATTAACCTTGGCGACAGCATCCCATCGTCTTATGAATACCTGCGGGGATATCTGAAGCTAAATGCCACCCCAGTAAAGGTCTATGCCAGGATGAACCTTAGAGAGATCTACCATTTTGTGCGTTTACGCAGCGATGCCCATGCTCAATGGGAAATCCGGGAAATATCTGAAACCATACGCTCAATTGTCCAGAGCTATGCTCCCTTGGCGGCTCAAATGCTCTGCGGAAAGAGTGATTTCAAGCAAATCTATTGACACAAAGCCGCCTGATAAATCTATGGAACTTGTATCTTGCGTCCCTGTAGCTCAGCTGGATAGAGTGGCACCCTCCGAAGGTGAAGGTCAGGCGTTCGAATCGCCTCAGGGACGCCAGTTTTTATGGCAAACGAAGTAATCCTTACTCTGGAAAACATTAACCTCTCCTATGGGGATAAGTGCATCATCAAGGACGCCAATTTTGGCATTCATTACTGCGATAAAATAGGTGTCCTGGGCATCAATGGCAGCGGTAAGACCACTTTGCTGAAAGTCTTATCTGGTGTGCTAAAACCAAACTCTGGCAGCATCACCCCCCGCAAGAATCTCAAGATTGCTTATCTGGAACAGGATCCGTCATTTTATCCTGGTTCAACGGTGTTGGAGCATGTGTTACCTGCTGATCCCAAGGATCAAAAAGAAGAGCATGTTTATAAATCTCTGCTCACCAAAATGGGCATCGAGACCTACAATAAACCTATGCACCTGCTCTCCGGGGGCCAAAGACGCAAGGTGGATATTGCCAAAGTGTTGGCTTGCGAACCAGATCTTTTGGTAATGGACGAGCCTACCAATCATCTTGATCTGGATACAATCGAATGGCTGCAGGATTACCTCGCCACGATGAAGACCAGCCTTATCTTCGTTACTCACGATCGCTATTTCCTGGATTCCGTATGTAACCGCATATTTGAAATCGAAAGGACTAAGCTTTACTTTTATGAGGGCAATTACAGCGATTACGTGAAGGGGAAGATTCTGCGCCAGCAGGATTCCCAGCGCAAAGAAACCCGCCGTCAGGCTCAGCTCGATAAAGAATTGGCCTGGTTAGCCAGGGGATCCAGAGCACGAGCCACCAAACCTAAGAATCATGTGGACAGGGTGAAAGAACTGCTGAGCAAAAGTTACCTTATCGAGGAACAGGATCTGGACATATCCTTTCAAACCGATCGCTTGGGCCGCACCATTCTGGAACTGCATAAGCTTAGCAAATCATACGATTCACGCCCGCTGTTTGAAGAGCTGGATCATAATTTTCAGCCTTTGGAGCGTATTGGCATCCTTGGGCCCAATGGATGCGGAAAAACTACTCTGCTAAAGATGATCACCGGCGAAGTAAAGCCCGATATTGGCAGCATCAAACTGGGCATCAATACTCACATCGCCTATTACAAACAGGATGAGGACAGCTTCGATCCCAAGCTCAGCGTCTATGAGTACATCGCCCAGTATGCTGAAACCATCCGCATGGCAGATGGCAGCAAGGTAACCGCAACGGAAATGCTCAATCGCTTCCTCTTTGATGGCAAGATGCAGCAAATGAAGTTATCCGCTCTCTCCGGAGGCGAACGCAAGCGTCTGTATCTCCTTAAATCGCTCATGTTTGGAGCAAACTTCATCATCCTCGATGAACCCACAAACGATCTGGACATCCGCACCCTGGAGATCCTGGAAGATTACCTTGATGCCTTCAGAGGATGCCTGCTGGTAGTTTCCCACGATCGCTTTTTCCTCGACCGCTGCGTGGATTACCTCTTCATCCACCAAAACGGTCGCTTCCGTAAATTCGCCGGGAATTACTCTGACTACCTTCTGGTGAAACGCTATGAAAAGGAAGAACGTGAGGAAGCTGCCAATCCGGAGATTCTACGCCCCAAAAGAACCAATAAAGGACTTTCTTACAACGAACAGCGCGAATTTGCCGGCCTTGAATCCCGGATCAGGGATCTAGAGACAAAACTGAACGAATTGGAAGAGCGCCTCAGCCTGCCGAATCTGAAAGTACAGGAATACAGTGAACTGGCAACCGAGATCGAGATCCTAAGCTCGGAACACGAAACAATCTTTGAACGCTGGGTGGAACTGAGCGATAAAGCATCTTTGTAGATGTCAAACCAGTCATATCTGATTCAACCCTCATATCTTCTCATAAGTCTTCAAATATTAACACGTTACCACTTTCTTGCCGTCTTCTGATTCCTCCCCATGATGGCAGTCGATCAATCAATACTCGTACATGTCCATGACCTGGATCCGACCGGCTCACCGAATGCGCATGAACCACAAGTTAGCAAGAAGGGGGGTTGATTGATAAACAAAGCAGCAAGAGAAAAGATGTTTACAGAGAGGGAAAGAAGGTTTTCTGACACCAGACGAGACTGGGATGTTGCCAAAAATGTACTTGACAATATTACTGATTACTTGAACTTGAACGAAAAAAGCGTAGAGAAGGCCCCATGCCGGACAATAAGTAAGCTCCAATAAAGGTTCTGAGATAGAACGCATGGATCAGGCAGCAGTGTTTACAGATTGTGGATGAGCCTGAGTTTATATGCAAAACTATCTGGCTATCAACTTCCGCTGTCTTCGAACTCGAGTGACAGCAGGTTCATCGTCAATCATTGATCCCACACAGATGACGGATATGTTTTAAATTAAGCCATTAACCATGGTTACAGTTTTTTACGGAGTAATGCAGTGCCTTCGCCTAAATAGCAATATCCACCGAGATATGAGGTAGAGCCCCATCCAATGGGAGTGGATAATGTCATCTTTTGCGAAGAGTTGTATGCAACTAACAACAGGAGATATACTTATGAATACCAATAAATTACGGGTCATTGACGCCCATGACTATGAAGGTGGCCTTGACCTTGCTGTCCGCTATATCCACGGTAAATGGGGTTCAGAGCGCAACCTGAACTTTTATCGTGATGCAATCACCCGCTACGGGAAGTGGTTGCCCCGCTTCTTTTTGTTGTGCGATGGAGCTAACATCATCGGCTGCGGTGCTTTACTGATAAGTGACTTCACCAGTCGGCATGATCTCTGGCCTTGGTACGCCTGTCACTACATTGAGGCAGATTACCGGGGAAATGCTCTGGGAAAGCACCTTATGGATCATGCTATCAGACTTGCGCAAGAAGCGGGATTTGCAAACGTGTATCTAAGTACTGAACACGATGGATACTATGAGAAATATGGCTGGGTAAGGATTGATGATGCCTTTGAGCCTACCGGAGCCCAGACAAGAATCTACAAGTTCAGCATTCAGTCTGCTGATACTTAAGATCACTTATTCAACGTATATGTGAGAGCTTATGTTCAAGATAATGAAACATTGTTACCCCGGACTCCGAAGAACTTCCTTCATTTTAACTGTATTAATGCTCCTGACCTCAGCGGCGGGATTCGGACAGGATATAGAACGAAGCCACCAAACCACAGATAGCAAATGGGCTATCGGGACCAGTATCACCTACCCCATGGCTGATATATATATGATGCAGGCATCGTATTCTCCCTGGAAATCCGGGGATATTCTTGGAGGTTTGGCTTTTCAGAACTGGACAAACGACCAGGGACAGGCAAATGCCTACACTGTTCTGCTTGGTTATCGCCAATATCTTTGGAATGGATTGCATGCTGAAATGGAGCTGTGGCCGGCATACAACCCCTTTCGGTCTGCCATAGATGATAAGACTTATGCCGGATTGGAACTATGGATGAGTCTTCGGTTAGGCTACAGAGTAAAGTTCCACCTCGTCGGCCGTGAGTTCTTTATCCTGGCCCAACCCAGTGTTGGATTCGGGGTTGCGCGGGATAATCCCTGGCCGGAAAAAGCGAAGGGAGATGGAGCAGTGTTCGAACCCCAAGTCATACTGGGGGTTCGGTTGTAATACACAGGCAAATTAAAGGGGTACCAAATGGCACCCCTTAGCTTTATAGATTTTATCAGTTAGATCTTTAGTTGCAGAGCTTTCAGTAGTTCTTGCTGAGTTTCCGGACGTTCCTTAAGATCACTCTCCGCCAGGTAGTCCTTGCGTTGTTTGAAGCGATCCGCCAATAGCTGCTTGTATTGTTCCAGATTGCCGCGTTTGGCTGGATGGTAGGTTTCATAATACCCTGGCAGAATCTTGTCGATTGATGCTTTGGTGGGGATCATGGCACCCGGAAGAGCATCCCATTCTTCCCATTCGATTTGATCGGTCAGGATGGCCGTTTGCAGGGTTAGCGATGTCTTGAGTGGAATAGCTTCCAACACGGAATCGCTTTCTTTCCAATATCCGCGGGAGTTGAAGCAATAGAAATCCGCTCCATTGTCCGCGACACTCAGGAAAGCTTCCACATCCCGATAAAGCTCATAGACCCGGAAAGGATTGGCAAAGGGCTCAAACACCAGTTTATTCAGTTCTTCTTCAGTAACGTTCTCTGCGCGGTTGCGTTGAGTCATCAAAGCTGCACCCATGGCAATGGCAAGATACTTGTTTTTCAGCTTCAAGATTGGGGGCAACACACTATCTTTCATCAACCAGACCAGAGCTTTGGGGAAAGCGCATTTATTCACGTAATTACCCAAAAGTCCTCGATCCAGCAGAGCTCTACCATTTTGGTTGCGCAAATCCTGACCCACCGGTATGCGTTTGCCATCAATATTCAACACTGCATGATTCATCAAAGCCAGAGCGTATTTCCAGTCCGGATGATCAATCGGGCGGCTATCGGTTTTATCAAAGAGAGTGGGCTCCCAGGCACGGCAGCACTTGTTTTCCAGATCAATCTGGAAAGCGTCATCATGCAGGACAACTTTGCCAAATCCCCTGGGTAGTGTTCCGGCATTATCATGGGAGTTCGTATGGCTGGATTTCCCGGTTCCGGAAAGTCCATAGAAGGCGATGGAGCGCTTGCCAAACTTGTGGTATTGGGAATCCTCACAGCTGCCGAAATCTATTTCTTTGATTCCACCATGACAGGCTGCCATCCCGATTCTGATTCCAGAAGTCCAGGCCAGGGTAAGAGTTCCTTTCTTACGTTCACCAAAATAGCGCATACCCATATTTACAATCACATTGTGCTTTTCGTCCACCAAAGCCAATTGCGGCGCACCAACGTTGTTGTAGAAGGGATCATCACAAGTCCACTCATTGAAACCTATCAGGATAATATCCTGAATCGGAAGCTTGGGACTGGCCTCATAAGCCTTTTGCACAGATTCAAAGGGGGCAAAGTTCAGCAACCAGTTGTATAGATTGGCAGCATCACTTTCTGTAGTTACAAAGGTGGCCTTGATCATCAGATCCTGATCCATACCCAACACAGCTTCTGCTTTGATCAGGGGATAATGCTGCATCTGCCAGACCGCTTCGCGGAAATCATTCTCCAGCTTGTTTTTCTTGCTGGGATCCAGACGATGATAAAAACGACGTGCTTTTGCAGTTCTACCGATGATGTTGCCGTGACAGTCATTGATCACTTTGGCATCGGCTGGAAGATTGTGCAGCTTCACAAAATCCGGACACATGGGAATATCGGTTATGGTAACCCCAGGTTGCTTGCAAGCCATTTCATAGGCTTCACGGATTTCAACTTTGCGTACAAGATGGTTGTTCATTAATGTCTCGGCAATGGCACGGATCGGAGACATATCCTTGATATTGCTGTAATACTCAGCACTGCTTTTGCTTGCCATTATTCCTCCATCTATGGCTATATTTATTGTGTTCGTTTCAGAGATGGCTTCTTTAAATCTTTACAGACTTTTGTCAAGCCTTGTTTTAAATCACTCCCAGTTTCTTGCCAATAGTGCGGAACTTATCCAGTGCCATATCCAGTTGTTCATTGGTGTGAGTGGCCATAAAGGAACAGCGAATAAGGCAGCCATTGGGCGGAACCGCGGGAGGGATCACAGGGTTGATAAACACTCCTTCCTCACCCAATTGTGCCCACATATGGAAGGCAGTCATCATGTCACCAACATGTAAGGGGATCACCGGAGTACAGCTGCTGCCCGTATCATATCCCATTGCTTTGAACTCCTTCATCATATAGTGAGTAATCTCCCAAAGCCTGGCAATGCGTTCCGGTTCATCCTTCATGATCTGAAGTGCCGCCAACACGCTGGCTGTGGAAGCCGGAGGCAGAGAAGCACTAAAGATCAAAGCCCGGGATTTATGCTTCAAATAGTGGATCAGCGGCTCATCTGCTGCAATGAATCCACCCACCGATGCCAGTGATTTACTGAATGTGCCCATGATAAAATCTGTCTTGGAAGTCAAACCAAAATGAGCTGCAGCTCCAGCCCCGTTTTTGCCCAATACTCCCAGTGAGTGAGCTTCATCTACCATCAGGTTGGCGCCATATCTTTCTGCCAGCGCTGATATAGCCGGCAGATCAGCAATATCGCCTTCCATTGAGAATATCCCATCCACAACAATCAAGGCAGATTTACCCTCGATCTTTTGCAAGGTACGCTCCAGCGAGGTCATGTCATTGTGGTTATAGCGCAGCATCGTACCATCGGAAAGCTTGCACCCATCAATGATTGAAGCATGGTCATATTTATCGGTTATAATATATTCATTCTTGTTCACAATCGCCGAAATACACCCCACATTGGCCTGATAGCCAGTGGGATAAGCCAGAGCAGCTTCTTTGCCCACCAGAGCGGCTAATTCCCGTTCCAATTCCAGATGAATATCCAAAGTTCCATTCAAAAACCTGGATCCAGCGCACCCACTGCCATACTTCTGCATAGCCTGGATGCCGGCTTCTTTCACCTTGGGGTGAGTCGTCAGCCCCAAGTAACTGTTGGAACCCATCATTAGCATCGTTTTTCCATTACAGATCACTTCCGTATCTTGTTCAGAACTGATCTCCCTGAAATAGGGATAATAGCCCAGGGCCATCGCTTTGCGTGCATCTGTGAAACTGTTGCATTTGTCCAATATGCTCATTACTTGCCTCTTTATATTATTCTAAACTCTTTCAGATTTGTGTAAAGAACTCTCACCAATTGGTAAACCAGAAACACCAGGGGGACAGAGATTAACATCCACAGGATTCCCCCGTACCAACCTCCTGCTAAAACGGTAAGCAAAACCCACAAAGGATGCATATCTATTGTAGTGCCCACAACCACGGGATACACGATGTTGTTGTCTATCACCTGCACTATATACATTGCCAAAGCTGCATACACCATACTTAAAAAGGGACCGCCGTCAAAAAACACTGTAAAAACTGCCAGTGCTCCCCCAAAGAAGGGACCAAAATAGGGAATTATATTTGCCACACCAGCCGATATTCCTATCAGGACTGGATTGCTTACACCCACCACACTAAGTGCGATTGACGCCATGGTGCCCACTGCAATCACTTCAAAGAGCATAGCTCTCAGGTATGTACCAACCGTTTTATCGATTTTGCTCAAGAGAATTATACTGAGCTCGAAATAGCGGTTAGAACTGAAGCCCAGAAAGGCTTTGCGGATTTTATGCCAATCCTTGAGCAAGAAGAAGCTGATCAGAGGGATGGTGAAGACAAAGGATACGGCTCCAATGATTGAGGAGTAGTTATCCAATAAAAACTTTGGCAGCTTCACCAGGAAATCAGTGGCTCCATCGATCATCTCCAGCATCCTGCTGCTGGCATTCAAGCCTGGAATCTGAGCATCAAGCTGCTGAGCATATTCATAAATGCCGTTCACAAAGGGGAGCTGCATGATGCTGGATACATCCAAACCACCTTCGTGGCTCAAGAGAGTGAACAAATTGTTACCCTGAGCAATCAATTCCGGGATATAGCGGCTGGTAAACCAGGCCACAGCCCCCGCAACCGAGAGATAGAGCATGATTACCCCAGCCCAGCGTGGAATCCGCCGTTGTTCCAAAAAACTGACTGCTGGATGCAAGATATAGCTGAAGATCATGGACGCAATCAGATAGCTGAATATCCATCTGTAAAAGATCAAAGCCCCTGCCAGCACTACGGCTAAGAGAATATAGAAGCTGATCTTCGTCCAGTTCATTTCAATGCTCCCGAGCCCGTAGGATCAAGGCATCCTGAACTATCTCAGCACAGCATCCTTGCAATATCTTCATCCCCAAACGCGGGCGGGCTTCCATCAGTTCCATCAGGTCACTGCGGGAAATGGCATATACACTGACATCGGTCTGTGCGATTGCAGTGCTGTTTCGTTTGGCTCCACTGAACATATCCCAAAGCCCCAAAACTTTATCTTTGCCAATCTGATGTTCCACATCGTTCAAGCTGATTTCCCCTTCAATGATCAAATAGATCACTTCCATGGGATAGCCAGTTTCATAGAGCACTTCATTGGCTTTGAAGCTGCGCTGATGCACAATCCCATGCAGCAGATAGAGCTCATAGCTGCTGAGCTCCTGGAAAATGCGAAACACTCGATAGCCCAGGTACATCTGAGGTTTATGAAACAAACTTATCAACCAGTCATAAATGCTTTTCATTATCTCACCTCCCGCCTTGATGCACCAGAGGCACAAAAGCACAGGGAACATCCTGTTCTACAATCAATTCACCATTCTGGCGCTTAACAACATTCAAGATTTGCCCAGAACTGCCTCCCACTGGCACAACCATTATGCCCCCTTCGGCAATCTGTTCACACAATCTGGATGGAATGCAATCCGCAGCCGCTGAAACAATGATTTTATCAAAATCCTTATGGGGTGGATAGGCCTTTTCCCAACCCCGCCAACCATCTCCGATGCGAAAATGGATATTGCGGAATCCCGCGGCTTTTAGCACTTTCTGAGCCCCAAGCGATAGATTGTCCAGAACTTCTACCGTACACAGCTCCGCTACAATTGTCGCCAAAAGTGCGCTCTGATACCCGCTGCCAGTACCGATTTCCAACACCCGGTCACTGCTCTTAAGATGCAGTTTGCTCATCATCAAAGCGATCATTAGGGGCTGGGATATGGTTTGCTCACTTTGAATTGGCAAAGGTTGATTGCGATAGGAATACTCCTTGTATTCCTTCAGCACATAATCTTCTCTGGGGATCCTGGCAAAGGCTTGCAGCACCACTTCATCCACGATGCCCCGTTGATGCAGATCCTGCACCAACAATTTGCGCTGATCTTCGTATCGCATATCCTGCTATAGTTCCAGAAAATGATTGTCTTCCAGCCAGGATAAAACCTCTGGAAATGCTGATGCCTTGCTGAGCTCGAAACCCAGTGGAGTTATGGATATATAGGATTCACTGACTGCTTCTGAATCGGTACCGCTTTCAAAATCCCATTGCGGAGCATCACCACCAATCCGGTAGGAAAATCCATCTTCGCGCTCCTGCGTAATCGTCACAAAATTGTAATACTTGCGATGCCCCGTGCGGGTAAGCCGTATCCCTTTCACCTGCTCAACCGGAATATTGGGAAAATTGATATTCAACACTTCATAAGGTTTCGCCAGATCAAATATTCCTGCTCCCAACATTCTCACAAACCAACTGGTGCCGGTCTCAAAGATCTGATCCCGGTAGGCATTGATCGATAAAGCGATAGCCTTGAGTCCAAACATCGATGCTTCCACCGCAGCGGCCACTGTGCCGGAATATAGCACATCTTCTCCCATGTTTTGCCCGGCATTGATCCCGGATACAACCAGATCAATGGGTTCCTTGACTAGTTTCTGCAGTGCGATTACCACACAATCCACCGGTGTCCCGCTGATCGCCCATTCATTGGAGGCTATCTTGCGAGCATGAATGTCCTTCCGTAATGTGATCGAATGCGAAGCCGCACTGCGCTCACTATCTGGGGCCACCAGGATGGTTTCATGGCCTGCATCCTGCAAGGCAGTCTGCAACATCCTGATCCCTGGAGCAAATATGCCATCGTCATTTACAAGTAGTATTCTCAAGTTCTAACTCCTAAAATATCAAATTCGGGTAGCGCAGCAACACCAGGGTCGCCGCTGCCAATACAATCACAATAAGGATAACAGGCCAGTTTTCCCTCAGAAAACTACGCCAGTGAGAACGCCTTTTGCGCCTTTTGTAAAACCTTGATTCCCTGGGATGTAAGAGATTCTTTATTGATGATCCACTGCCTCCTGCTGTTCCCCTAAGGGTCATCTGAGCTGGAGTCAACCACTTCGTGTGACCCTCTTCGTTCAAATAGGGCCGGTATCCCAAAGAAAGATAGTGCTCAATCCGAGCTGGACTAAAGCCCTTAATTTCTTGCGGATCAAGCTCTTTGACAATCTTACTTCTCTTCTTGCTCATCTTCTTACCTTTATTTGATAGCTTCTAAAAAAACCATTCTATTTGTCAAGGTGAATTTCGTCAGGCATTCCCTCATGGGTTGGAGTTATATTAACACCATCCTCAATCAAAGCGTAAAGTACCAGAACCATGTATCGCCGCATTCGAGGCTTCTTCCGCTTGTATCGCTCATTACAAGGGGTTCCGCTTCGCTGCACACTCTAGCTATGAAATGTGCACCTGCTGGGCTTTGGTAGCACTTTGCGTTGACTGCTCTGTAGCTTTGGAAAGCTACGATACGGACATTGGCTATTGTTTCCCATTAGATGTGGTCACAATGCCGTTACTTTGTGGTTACATAAGTAACGGCATTGTGACCACATCGTGAGGACAAATAATAGGCATACCGTAACGGAGCTTTCTGCAGCTCCGAGGACTCTCGATAGGGGTAGGGGAGCGATCCGTTACCGGGCTCCCCTCCCTCCGAACCGTACGTGCGGTTCTCCCGCATACGGCTCTCCAGAAAACAGGTATCTCATGTAAGAGACTGGCATAATTCCCTGTGG
>JALNYD010000067.1 GCA_023230025.1 Candidatus Cloacimonadota bacterium
CAGGATTGGCGTCTGGATCCGGTGTTTTTGGAGGGGAAAGCCAGTGGGATCAGGCAGAGTTTTTTCACCAAACACAGACAAATCATCTTATCCTGTGCAATCTCCAGTATTCACAGCAGCAGCAATCTCAGCCGTAGCGATACTCCTGCTGGCTACATCCTGATCGCTCAGGCCTGGGATTACCGCTTTCTGGTGGATTTGGCAAAATCCTTGAACTACGACATCCGGATCAGCTATACAGAGCCTACGCAAACGAATAGTCCCGGTCAATACAACACCAAGATTGTGCGCAGTATCACAGGGGTTGATAATGAAATCCTGGCCTGGCTGGTGTTCTACAGCTCCAATCCGTATCTGGCAGAGCTGAGAAACCTGGGCAACATCATCATTTTTGGCACAATGGGTTTTATCCTGATCTTTCTGCTGATGCAGTTTTTCTTGATTCAGCAATGGATTACAACGCCCCTGGGTTTGATTTCACAAAGCCTGAAGAAAAATGATCCTCACATCATCCATGTGTTGAACGACAAAGGTAATGAATTTGCCGATGTAGCCCTTTTGATAGAACGCTTCTTTGCCCAGCAGGAGAAATTGATTCAAGAAATTGAGGAGCGCAGCCGCACTGAAGCTCGCTTGAGAGAAATCGAAGAACAAACACGCAAAATACTGCTCACTTCGCCGGAATCCATTATCGTAACAGATCTTGATGGCTATATCATCAGCGTAAACGACGAAACACTGCGTCTTTTGAAGCAAAAAAGTGAGCAAGACATCCTGCAGGAGCAGCAGAAGATCAGCGATCTGGTTATTCCTTCTGAGCATAAGCATCTGAAACGAATGATGCAAGATCTCTTCAAAGGGCTATATGTGAAGAATCAGGAGCTGAGTTTTCAAACTAAAGAAGGTGAGCGATTTGCTGCACTACTAAGCGCCTCTGTGATCATGGATGATTCGAACAATCCCACCAAACTGATATTCATTACCCGTGATCTTACAGACCTGAAGAACTTGGAGTTGCAGCTAAGGCAATCGCAGAAAATGGAATCAATCGGAACTTTGGCGGGAGGGATTGCGCATGATTTTAACAACATCATCACCATCATTGCCGGATACATAGCACTCTCAGCAGGAAAGATTGATCATCACAACGAAGCTCAGGAGGATCTGGATGAAGCTTTAAAGGCTTGTCTGCGGGGTAAAAGCCTGATCGGGAAGATCCTTACCTTCAGCCGGCAAAGTGAACCAGATGTGGAAGAAGCAATCCTGGCCGATATTATCGAAGATACCCTGCCCATGATCCGTGCTATCATTCCTTCCAAAATCTCCATCGAAACTGATATCAGGAGCTACAGCTATACCCGGGTGGATAACACTGAAATGCAACAGGTTCTGCTGAACCTGGCAACAAACGCATTCCATGCCATGCGCCCGGATGGAGGAACCCTGTCTATCTGTCTGGAAGAGATTCCCGGGTTCGAGATCATTGGGATTGATTCCAAGGTTCAGCTCGAGAGCAATTATCTCCACCTGACTGTTACTGATACAGGCACAGGCATTGCTCCAGAATTGCTATCACGGATTTTTGATCCATATTTCAGCACCAAGGCAACCGGAGAAGGAACCGGGCTGGGGCTTTCCATTGTTCATGGGATTGTTTCAGGATACCATGGATTTATCACTGTGCGAAGCATTCAGGGTGAAGGCACAGATTTCAGTATATATCTACCGGTTACAGAGCTTTTGAATCCTAATCCCCGGCAGAGTCGGAGCGAAGAATATCCTTTCCAGGAAGCCAATATTCTGATGGTGGATGATGAACCCGCTTTGGCAGAGATCTTTTTGCAAGCTCTCACAAATTCCGGATACCAAGTGCAATCCTACACGGATTCTACGAAAGCATTACAAGCGTTTATGGAGAATCCTCAAGGCCTGGATCTGGTGATAGCCGACATCAATATGCCGATGATGGATGGTATCAAGCTGGCTACAGAGATTCTGGCAATCCGCACGTTACCCATCATTCTCTACACCGGATTTCTGGATGCAACTCTGCAGCGCAAGGCAGAGAGTGCCGGGGTATCTTTCATACTGAACAAACCGATCATGCCAGATGAAATGATCAAAGCGGTTAAGAAAGCCTTGTATGTCTTTAGGGGAGACCAAGCTTGACGATTGATGTTTTGCCTAGAGAACATTCTTCTGGATAAGGCTGGATTGTTTTCGTAGTGTGAGATGTTTCCAATTGCCAAAAAAAGGGTGTCTGCAATAGACACCCCTGGCTTATGGTTCAAAACATTTTATTCTTTGTTTAGTGCACTCTTCTCTGGCACCATGATCACGCTTAGCTTGGTGTTATCAAAGTTCAGATACTTCCTGGCAGCTTTGGTGATCGTTTTTTTGTCGATTCTGGCATAGCGATCCGGGTGATCCAGGAATGAATCCAGTTTGATATTGGCAGAAGCATTGGAAAGCATATTGTTCATCCAATAGCGATTCTGGTAGATGTTTTCTTCATAGCGCTTTTCCAAAACGGCCTTGCTGGATATCACATAGCGATCTTCAAAGGCACCAGCCTTAATACTGTCGATGGTGGCAAAGATCGCTTCATTCAACTCGTCCACACGCTCTGGAGAGCAACTCATCCAAATGCTGATTGTATATTCCTGCTTGGGTTGATCAATGTATCCCTGCCAGGCCTGGATGGCATACACTCCGCTCATATGTTCACGGATGTTTTCGCGCAGTTTTTCATTCAGCACCATCAACATCGCACTCATCTGGGTCTTGTTGTCATCATTGAGCTTGAATGAATCGGCAGTTACGTGTGCCACATAAGCGCTTTCACTACTGCCTTTGGCAAAACGTGATTCTTTGATCCCCCGAACAGTACGGATGCCTGCATCAACGATTCTATCTTTACGTTTTTGTACAGGCAGATTGGCAAGATAGATGGCAGAGTATTCTTCCAGCAGCTTCTGGTCAAAATTGCCCACGAAGAAGAAGCTGAAATCGCCATAATTGCTAAAACGATCATTATACATGGCCTTCAGTGAGTTCAATTCCATGCTGTTTAGATTCTCAAGATCCATGGGCTGCATCATCGGATGATTGTTGTATGTAAGGCTTTGCAGGGAATCAGAAAACACCTGTTCTGGGTTTGTCCCCTTGTTTTCCAGCCAGGGTTTCATCCGAGTAACAAAGGAATTGAGATCTTTTTGATCAAATCTGGCTTTGGTGCCTGTTTGATAGAGCAATTGGAATAGAGTCTCCAAATCCCTCGGAGAAGCCGAACCAGTAAAGCCTTCATTGTATGTTCCCACGTTCAGATACAGATTGGCAATCTTGCCTGCCATCATCCGGGTCAGACTGTTGCTGTCAAAATCTCCCACACCACCATCATTCACAAAGCTGCCCAGAAGCTGGGCATGTTTTGCACTTTCGGCATCATATCGGGAAGAACCACCAGGGCTATAGGCCGAAAACAGGACTTCATCAGCCTTGAAATCGGTCTTTTTACTAAAGACCTTGATGCCATTTGAGAGAGTCCATTCCTGGATTCCGCTGGCTTTATGCAGCTTTCTGCGGGTGATTTTTCCTGGACTGGGGATTTCTGCCATCAAAGGTTCTGTGATCTGTATATCCTCATAAGCCGGTATGTCAGAGGCAATAACTTCTGAGTGCACTCTCAAAAGCTGCTCCGGGCTGGGATGCACCATGCCTTCTTTATCGATGGACTGATAGGAGATAGTAAGGTTATCCTCAGTGATATAATCATCAACCAGAGCATTGATGTTTTGCAATTGTACTCCGTCAATCAGTTGAGTGGCAAGCATAAGCACATGCTCTTCACTCATCGGTACGTCGCCATTCATCAGAGTATCAAAGAAATCCCACACCAGTGCTCGGGATTCCTTGGTGCTGCGTTGTTCAACATTGGCTTCCAATAAACGAAGGTAATTGATTTTTGCCCGTTCAAACTCGCTGGGTAAAAACCCATGCGTTCGGACACGTTCGGCCTCGGTGAGTAACACCTGCAGAGCCGAAAGGTTTTTACCCTCACCGGTGTACGCCGCCAAACTGGTTTGGGAAAGCCCCTTGAGCCTGCTTCCAGAACTGCCATAGGCAAAACTAAAGGGAGGATCCTCGGTTTTGGTGAGCTCTTCCAAGCGAGAGTTCAGCATGGTAAAAAACAAGCTTCTGTGCAGAGATTGATAGAAATCACCCACTGTTTGAAAACTGCCTGGTTCCACAGACCAATCTGCAGAGATGATTGAATATGGAAACTCTGCATCAGTTGCAACTACCGCCCGGGGTTCTGGATGATCGGGAACGGTGAAAATCTCACGGGGACGGGGGTTTTCACTGGCCGGGATATTACCAAAATGTTCTTGCACCAGAGCCAGTGCATCCTCTTTGGGTAAATCCCCAATAACCAATACACTCTGCAGATCAGGACGATACCAGTCATTGTAAAAACGGACAATCTCGTCCCGTCCAAAACTGGTCAACACATCGTGGGATCCGATGGGAGTGCGGTTGGCATAGCGGCTTCCGGCAAAGGTTACTTCAGACACTTTCTTGCTCACGCGTTCATTGGCTCCCTGTCCCATTCTCCATTCCTCGATAATCACTCCCCGCTCCCGCTCCAATTCTTCGGGTTCAAAAGCAACGCTATGAGCCATATCCGAAAGGATCAGAAAGCCCTTTTCCAGCTGTTCACGATTGTCGGTCGGGATCTTGAGTTGATACATTGTGAAGTCATAACTGGTCATGGCATTCAAGCCATTTGCAAAGCCCATCCCAATTGAGGCCAGATAGTCCACCACTTCGCTCTTCTCAAAGTGCTCGGTGCCATTGAAAGCCATGTGCTCTGTGAAGTGTGCCAGACCACGCTGGTCTTCATCTTCAAGGACACTTCCGGCATCAATATATAGCCTGAGTTCAGCGATGTTCTTGGGTTTGGCATTTTGTACTATGTAATACTTGATCCCGTTTTCCAAAGTACCATAAAGAACTTCTGGATCCATGGGAAGGGGTTGATCTGCCAGTTCTGGTGGCAATTGAGCATTTAGAAAACTGAATGCAATCAGTAATATGCAAAGCCAATAGACCTTCATATCGATCTCCTTGATATTATTCGTTTAGGGATTTGGATTTATTGTGATCAGGAATTGCTGATCGTTGGCCAAAATTGTGTCAGGTCCACCGTAGTTCAGAGATTCCCCATTCTCCATCATTACCAAGACCCGGTAGTAAAAGCTGTTGGTGGGAGTGGCATAATCCACTCTGTGCCAGGCGCTGGAGCCGGAAGGGATGTTGGGGATTGTAGCAACGCGGTACTGATAGTTGTTTTTGTATTGCCAGATTTCCGCGAATGAGATAGCTGCTGAACGGTTGTTGATAATCTTGATAGAAGCCCGGTTTGGGTCCATATAGGCATTCACAGTCTTACCAGCCTTGATGGTGACGGTTGTGGAATCGGTGAAGCCATTTTCAATATCATCATACAGAGAATAGGTTTCGCCGTAACTTTTCACCTTGATTTGGCGTTTAACCTCTCCACTTAGAAAACTTTGGGTATCAGTATCAATATCATAGCTGCTTTGCGCTCCTGGATCTACACTTAGGGTATCGCCATCATTGATGGAAACCCAAACAGGAAAGGACGTACGATTGTGAACCACAAACTTTCCCCCCGATTCGCATGCTCCCAAAACAAGCAACAGCATCATGACACTAGCAAATTTGCATATTGTTTTCATAACGGCCACCTCACTACTCTAATCTTTGTCAATTAAGCAAATGGTATTCCAATGTCAAGCAAAATCGCTCAGGCAATGAATCCCAGCGCTTTTTGGATAAAAGAGTAAGGAGCATAAAGTGGGTGGATTGATCTGTTGCAACGTCCTTATCGGATAATTATCCGGTATGCTTAGTCCTTGTGTTCAATCCATCAAAGGTTCATGCAGCAAACCTGATGCCTACACATCAGGTGAGTCCAGGATTTCATTGAGTTTCTCCCTGGTAAGATCGATAAATATCTGAGCCTGGCATTGTTCAAAAAGCTTCAAGGCCTGCTGAAGATTACTGATACTGGCAGCTTTATCCCCATTATCAAGGTAAATCATAGCCCGGTTGTAATATGCCCGGCCCATGCCATTCAGATCACCCACCTCTCCCAGGATGTCCATCTGTTGTTGGTACAGCTCAACAGCTTGTTCAATCCTACCGCGGCGAGAGGCTACATTGGCAAGATTGCCAATAGTATGTGCAATTCCCTCTTTGTCATTCAGCTCTTGCTGTACCAATAAATTAGCATTATATATCTCCTCAGCCTCATCCAATTCATCACTTTGGAAATGGATATCGCCCATGGCATCATAGCAGTAGGTTTTGCCAGAGAGGTCGCCAATGCTTTCTGAAAGCTCCAGCGATTCCTGCAGATATTTCAGCGCTTCATCAAACTGGTGGAGATAGTAATAAGCTTCCCCGATGTTATAGGTAGCTGCACTTTGATGAGTAGTGTTCCCGATTGATTCAGCGGTGTTTCGGCTTTTTTGATAGAGGATGATAGCGCCTTCGATATCTCCATCATTACGTAGCAAAGTGCCAAGATCCATAATAAGCTTGGCATATCCATTGCGATCCCCAAGCCGTTCACAGATACTCAGCGATAGCTCATAATATTTACGGGCAGTTGCATTATCCCCAGTGCGGGAAGCTGTAATCCCCAAACCGTTAAAGGCAATGCGCAGATGAATCTGATCTGAGCTCTTTTCAGCCAGGTTTCGCAGTTGTTGATAGTAATCTGTAGCCTGGGCATATTCACTGCGGTTGAGGTGCATTTGAGCCATTGTGATTAGAAAATCACCTTTGAGTTTGAAGTCTGTGCTATCAGCCAGAGCTTGTTGCAAAATGGCAGCCTCGGTGTGAAACTCATCCATGCGGTTAAGGAAGTTCAAGGCATCCATATAGCGCAATCTGATGCTATTCTTGAAGGCTTCTGAATGAATTAGGGGGAGGGTTTTGGGGATCAATTCGATGCTTTCCTTATACATCCCCTTCAAGGTAAGGATACGTGCTTGCTGCAGATAGAAATCATCATTGAGGTGTTGGGGGTATATCTGTTCTAATTCACATAGAAGTTTCCATGCCATATTGCCATCACCTTGATTAATCTCATTCTTGATCATTGCCAGCCTGATGTGATAGCATTGCAAGCTGTCCTGACAGAAGCTTAAAGCCTTCTCATAATAATAGTTACTTTCTGGATAAGCGGCCAGTCGGGCTGTCTTCTCTCCGGAAAGGATGGCATATTGCAGAGCTTTTTGGGGAGAATTGGCAAAAATGTAATGATTGGCAATCAGCTCCAGCCAGGGATGCAGGTTTGAGGCATATTTGTCCTCATAGAATTTGGCCATCTTCTCGTGTAATTCTTTCTTTTCTCCCAACAGGATGGTGCGATAGATGGCATCTCTCATCAAATGATTGTTGAATACATATTCTATGCCAGGATTAAAGGTTTTCTGCCCGATAATGTGGCTTGTGCTGAGATCTTGGATGATCTCCTGATAATCACTGTTGATAGTGGCTTTGGATACCATGTTCAGCTCTTCCAGGGCAAAGGCTTTACCAATAATTGAGGCTATCTTCAGCATTTTCTGGGCATCAGATTCCAGGTTTTCATATTCATTGATCAGCAGGTTCTCAATTGTATTGGAGATGATGCCCTCTTTTTCCAGACGCCGCAAATCGCTTTCGGCCAGGATGCTGTTTTCAACATCAATGTTATCCCGGATTACTTTGGTCATTTCCACCATAAACAGAGGATTCCCCTTGGTCATCTTGTAGATCGAAGATATTGCATCCTCAGAGACAACAGGGATTTCGGCTTTGATGATCGCAGTAGCAGGTTCAGGATCAAGGTTTTGCATAGCTATCTGATGGCGGGGGTTATCCAGCCCCATAGGGGTGATATAATCAAGAATTGCCCTGCTGCTGATGATTACCGCAGTATTTGCCTTGAGCAATCCGGACAGAGTGCGGGTGAAAACCTGTTGTGAACTGCTATCCATCCATTGGATGTCATCAATGAAGAGAATGCGTTCTGATTGGAGCAGCAAGCTCACGATATCGCTTAATTGATTGTAGATTATCTCAAATTCGTTCTTATTCAGCTCAATATCAGAATCTCGCATGGCCATGAAGTATTGCTTCAGCAATTTGAGATCAAAATCCAGCTTTTGTTTGAGGCAAAAATCCTCCAGAAGGGCTAGATCCTGAATCAGATCAAAGACCATCAGATGGCGGCTAAGGACACTGTTCAACCAGGAGCATTGCTTATTCTGATTGTATTCCTCCATCACATAGATGTCCATAGCGGTATCGGTGGTTTTGAAAGGAAGCATGATTTGATATGCCAGAAAGCTTTTGCCGGTGCCCGCCGGACCGGCAAGAATCACATATGGGGTCTTGCCTAGAGCAAGCTCATTCTGAATCTGGGCTATCTCTTGATTGTGGCAAACCATCATTTTGTCCGCATACTTACCGTGCATCGAATACCAGGAATCCGGCAATTCACCAATGATCTTATGAATGCGCAGCGGTTTCCGGATGCCTTTCACTGGAACTTCATCTACAAACACGGATTCAAAGCGACTGGTTACCTTGGAGAGGATATCCTCGGAAAAAGAGATTTCTCCCGCCCGAGAATTACTCATCAAACGGGCGGCAATATTGACAGCATTGCCAATGATGCCATATTCATAACGTGTACTTGCTCCCAGGATGCCGGCATAGATGTTACTATAAGTAATCCCAATCTTGACTGCCAGGCTCTCAGAGGGGATGTTCCGGATGCGATAGGCGCAGGTGAATGCCCGTTCGATATCGTCAATATGGTTGTATGGTGTACCAAATGTGATCAAGACCAGATAGCCTTTATCCGTAAAATCAATCTTGTTGATCGTACCATCCAGGTCATACACAAGATGCTGCAACTTCACATAAAAGTGGTGATAATCCTGGATGTTCAGTTGATCGCCGCCCTCGCGATTGCTGATGTGCACAAAGATCACTGCGGTATTACGCAATTCTGCACTGAAGCCCTTTTCCTGGATTTTATGCTGTACTTTCACTGGTATAAAACTATCTCCGGCGATGACTAGTTGTTCTGCTTCACATTGATTGGGGATCAGGGGATAATCCTGGTAGGGCAGGATTTCCGCACCACACACAATCTGCCCTTCTGGGGCAACAGCACCCAGCTCAAACAATTCGCGAACAACTTCTCCATCCACGAAATAATCCAGATGATGATGAGCATCTCCCACAATACACAGATTTATCTGGCCATACTTGATGGCCCCATCAAAGATGATGCTATGTCCGTATTTATCTTGAAAGCTTGCGTTTAAATCCTTTAGCTGCTCATACATCTGCTCGCGGCAATTGAGGATGCGGGGAATAGCGGTTTCGGGGCTGCCTGGAAAAAGGGCAAACATGGAATCCCCGCCATATTTCAAAAGACACCCCCCATTTGCATGAATACATCCGATCATGGTCTCAAAATAGCTATTGAGGATTCCGGTAATGATTTCCACGCCATAATGCCCTTTAGCGCTAACCTGTTCCGTGATCTTCGTAAACGAACAGATGTCAGTATTCAGGATTCCCGCTTCTTCTGTGAAGCGATAGGGTAGCACAAGTTGTTCCAAGTCTTTCGCCGCAAGCTTTAGACGAAGGTTCAGATACGAAGGAATCAGAGGGTCAATCATGTTTAGCTCCTCAGTTTATAATATGTCTGAAGTCTGTTTATTCAGCTTCTAGGGTTGCCCGGATTTTATCTGCCAGTTCAGCGCGGGTAAAGGGTTTTTGGATGAAAGGTAGATTGGGATCAAGCTCTCCATGTTTGGTGATTACGTTTTCGGTATAGCCGGACATCAGCAGAATCTTGATTTCAGGATGTTTGAATCTCAATATTGCCGCCAGTTCCAAGCCGCTGAGTCCTGGCATTACCACGTCTGAAATAACTAATCGGGGGCGTAAGCCTTCATTCTCAATCATCACCATCGCGCGATCTGCACTATCTGCGCTACTAACTTCATAGCCGATTTTGTGGATGATCTTTCCGGCAAGATCCGCGATTGAGGGATCATCCTCAACAACCAGAATCAATTCTTTAGCACCTTTTTTGTCAGAGAGATCCTCGGGCTTTGCCTTGTAAATATATTCTCCCTTAGCCGAGGGGATCAGGATCACAAAGCTGGCTCCTCTGCCGGGCAGAGTGTCAACATGGATATGTCCTTCGGCCCGTTTCACGATGCCATACACTGTGGGTAAGCCCAATCCTGTGCCATGTCCGCGTTCTTTGGTAGTGAAAAATGGTTCAAAGATATGCTCCTTGATTTCTTTGGTCATTCCGGTTCCAGTATCGGTGATTTTTAGTACTACATACTCACCAGGTGGAATCATCGGATGCTGATCATGGAACATATGGTTTACCTCGAAACCGAAGGTCTTAATACTGAGCTTGCCGCCCATAGGCATGGCTTCACGGGCATTGATTACCAGATTCATCACCACTTGTTCCAATTGACCTATATCTGCCATTATTGGGGGGATATCCTCCTGCAGATCAATCTCAAAATCCACATCCTCACCGATCAGACGCATCAGCATTTTGTAAAGGTTATTGACGGCATCGTTGATGGATACCAGTTGGGGTTGAATGATCTGTTTACGGCTGAAAGTAAGCAATTGGCGGGTAAGGCTGGAGGCACGGTTTCCCGCATTGAGGATTTCCTGGAGATCGTCATAAATTGGATCCTGGGGACGCAAGTTGTTCAGCAATTCCTCGGCATAGCCCAGGATTACGGTGAGTACGTTGTTGAAATCATGAGCAACGCCTCCCGCCAACTGACCAATGCTATCCAGCTTTTGAGCCTGGCGAAGTTGTTCACTAAGCTCTTGCTGTTTGATCTGGGCTCGCTTGCTTTCGGTAATATCCTGGATGATGCCCAGAACTTTGACCAGTTTGCCGTTTTCCATGGTGCCCTGGGCGGTAGCCCGGACGTAGATTTTGCGGCCTTTAAAAGTGGTTAACCAGGATTCAAGCTCGTATGCTGTGCCGTGTGCATACATCTCTTCCATCAAGCTTTGCAGTTTTTCTCTGGATTCTGGAGGGTAACATTGCAGGCTGCTGTCAACAAGTTCCTGTGCCTCATGGCTATCGGGGTCAATATCATACAAATGATACATTTCTTGAGTCC
>JALNYD010000068.1 GCA_023230025.1 Candidatus Cloacimonadota bacterium
AGTTAACAATCTTCATATTGGCAATCTCAATATCGTTTGCATACCAGGCACCCCAGGCTGTACGGAGAAATTCGCCATCCATTATCGTATCATCAATGCCAGCACCTATCACCCTAACATGCGATTTAACGCCAGCAGGAAAGAGTTGGCTGTTGTTTGAGTTTGAGTAAATACCTTCAGCCAAGTGAATCGTCTTGGGATTTGCCGGGTTGGAAGCTATTCTCTGCATAGCGTAAACAATAGACTTAAATGGAGAATCTGCTGATAGGCCTGTATTGGTATCATCACCATCGGGTGAGACGTAAAGATCACTGTCTATATGAGTTAGATAACCCTCTTGGACATCTAATGTCACATTACAATTTCGAGCTCCAATAAAGTAACCATCGGGCTCAGATAAGATACTGCTTCCTTGCAGCAAGTGGACATTGTAACTATTCTGTGTCTCATAATGAAACGTGAAACTGATATCCATGCTAATGGTTGCAGTGTTGTTGTAAACTGAGCATAGAGCATCTGGATCAAAGTATAGCATAACAGATTCGTCAAACGATATACCTCCACCCAGTCTTAAGGCCTGATTGTTAAAAATCTTTACGTTAGATAATGAAAGATTCGAATGACTGCCAACACCAATACCACCTCCAGACTGAGCAATGCAGTTTCTGATAATGCAGTTTGAAACAATAGCACTAGAATAGTTTCTAACATCCACTCCCCCCCCCGGATTGATCGGACTACCATAATAACCGTTTTCATTGTTGACCAAGGTAAATCCGCTTAGAGTTATGGTCTCACCGTTGATCACTCTAACACAAGTGCTTAGATTACCGTCTATGATAGTATTCTCTATGTATGATGGCACAGGATCAGTTGAATATAGACTAACTATTGATATGCTCTGCCCTATCAGATTGATATTCTCAATATACCTACCCGGATAAACCAGAACCACATCTCCATTTACTGAAGCATTTACAGCTGCCTGTATACTCGCATATTGCTGAGATCCGTCCAGGGACACAGTGCGAGTAGTGCATACAACAAATGCAGGCAACAAGCATAGCAGAATGACAAGTAACTTTTTCAAGAGTACTCCTTGGTATGTATAGCTTGAGGCGGGAAAAAACCGCCCCAAGAGAGTTTCCATTATTTCATCAGCAACATCTTGTGAATCAAGGTGTTTGTGGGAGTGATCATCCTATAAAAATAAACTCCTGAAGATACTGTTCTACCTTTAGCATCAGTCCCATTCCAGACAACTGAATGATGCCCTGGGGCATAGCTATCTCTCACAAGGGTTCTTACCTTTTGCCCCTTGATATTGAACACCTCAATTGTCACAGGGCATTGTTCTGCCAGATCAAAGCTGATCGTAGTTTCCGGATTGAAGGGATTGGGGTAATTGCCAAATAGCTTCGTCACTGAGGGCAATGGAGGCTCTTCAGTTTTACCCAGCCGGATTTGTAAAAATTCCTTGCTTTCCGAAACCGATATTTTCCTGCTCTCAAATCGACCTGATTGTTTATTGAGGACGGAATAGTCAAGAACATGAGCATTGGCAGCTTTGCCAGGGAAGAACATTCTGAACTCCAAGTTCTTGAGTTCTTCGGTCGGATCATCGACATTTGTGATATAGGCATTTAACTGAACCTCGCCTTCCTTAATCACTGCTGCACCCTTACATTCTTCATCGATAAATACTGCTACTTCAAGCGGTTTATCTCCATCTTCAAACTGGTTGAGGTCAATGGAAAGGAAGATTGGTATGTATTCAGGTTGTTCTTCATACTCGAAATGTGTAGCCATCTCCCGATAGTAGGGATCGGTAAATGGTGGATTGGGGTTGTCTCCGCCTAGCTTAAATTCGATGGGATCACTCCCGATGTAGCGGACTACAACCATTTCTCCAGGATTGATAGTTATCTCTCTACCTCCAGTCGGGAAGCAGCCAAGCCATGTATCAGTATAGGCATCTGAAGGTTCATCACCGGGCTCGGGATTATAATCGAAGATCGGTAACCGAACCATTGCCCAATCCTCAGCAAGGATTGCTGTAACATTGTCCATAATAGGGTTAAGGGCATCAAATGGCATCAGGCTTTCAGATAAATAGTATCCAAGATATATCTCGCGATACGGGATACCAGTATTACTATCTACAGGACTGTTACCTCCAGGGGGAAGTATGTAATGATTTTGGGTATAGCGATCAAGATCCTGGATAAACATTCCTTTATTCATTGGATTATTGGGAAAATATCCCTGATACTGGATAAGCAGATCCTGAGCGTTCTCTGTAAGAGTCACCTTATATCCATTCTGACTGTGGACATAGTGTTCAGGTATACGTGTTGGATTCGCATAATCCCCTTCATCATTGTACTTCCATGTGATTTGGTGCAGAACTGGAATATATGTTTCAAACAGACCGTTACCCCTGAATTCATGAAATACATGATACAGCAAATTCTGCTCTCCGCTTTCGGGATAGTTAACAACTCCGGGGATGCTGATGTATCTGATCTTATCACTTGTTAAACGGTGAAACCTGTGGATATGGCCGTCTAATAGAGGAATGGCACCGATATCCTTCTGAGTTCCATCCGCATCTCTATCACTATGATCGGTCAGCCAAGTTTCACCATCACCGTTAGTATCAGGATTTCCATTGTCGATGCATATCGACTTCACCTCTGAATTCCAAATGGGGTGATAATTGTTGTCGAGGTGCATTTCTTGGACACTCATCACGGAATTCTCTATTAATGGAGAACTTGTGTTTCCTCCAAAATCGTAACGGGGACTAGATGGGCTAAACAAACAGTGATTTGTGGTTAATCCTCTTGTTCTCCAATCAGGATGACCTTCTTCATAATCCCCCCATCTTATACCGTAACTGCTACAGTTCTCAAACACGGTGTTATTAATGGTTGTAGGTGCACTTTGAAAGAGAACTAATCCACTACCATGGATGTTTGAGAATGTGTTGTTATCAAACACAAAGTAATCTGTATTCTCGGGGGGAGTCCCATCTGGATACCAAGAGTAAACACCATACCCGTCATAAATGTTATTGGCAATCACATTTCTCGTAAAGGTCAAGCGGTTCTTACCCCAGTAATCACAGAAATATACGGCACCTTTGCGACTGGACAGGAACCTGTTATCAGTAAGAATCAGATGGGCGTGTGTGGTTACAGGAATAACAGTATCAGTCAAGAACTTAATTGCCGGTTTCGCTCCATTATCGTGAGGTGTATCTGCTGCAAAAGTGCAGTTACGAAAGAGTAGATCGTTCAGCTTTTCAGTGTTTGCCACAAATACATCATCTGCTTCGCTTCTGCCTTGGTTGTTGTAAAAATTACAGTTGTCAAAATCAATATCAATGTCTCGGTGATTTATCCGGGAATATACAAATACAGCTCCTCCCATGTCTCTACTAGTAGGATTTTCAATACCATCAGTTACAATGGTACTGTTGTTAGTAAACTCACACCCGGTAAACTGAGCTTGCCCATATAGGGCAACAGCCCCTCCTCCATTCCCGTTCAACGTATAGTTGTCAGTAAATGTGCAATATTCAAATCTTGGTGCATCAGTCTGAGATACTCCGCCAATAACGAATACAGCACCCCCAACTCCATTGGCTAGGATTAAATTGGATGTGCTAGGATTTCCAACTCGGTTATGGTAAAATGTGCAATTAGAAATAATCGGTGCTGCTCCAGCTACTAATTCAATTGCAGCACCTCTTCTATATTGGCCTTCCTCGGTTAGATCACAGTCCAAAAAAGTGATCCGGGAGATGATATCTTGATTGTCGATTCCAATCCCGGATAGTGTTATTGCAGGCAAACCAATAGTGGGATTATTGGTAATAAACACTCCATTTTGTGTCTCACCTTGTAGTTTTATGTGTTTGCCCTGCCAATTTAACCCGGAAGCGGTATAGCTTCCATCCAGGATAGCTACCGTTCCTCCATTTCTTACCAAATCTATGCCATCCTGTATGGTCGGCACATCAGTCGGGACAACCACGACGTAAGGCCTGAGAGTAAGAACTATCGGGCCAGGGGAAATATGGTTTATTCCCATTTCGATGCTAATATCACAAATCTGGATGGGATTGAAGTAATTGCCTACATCAGTGATTGTGAAATCATATGTACCAGGGGGAAGCCTAAACTCAAAAACTCCATTGTCCGATGTAAAGGTTGCGGATACCCCATCATGACCTATTGCGTCAAGACGAATGCCAGAATAGTCAGTGCTGCCATTTCCCAATTCGATTGTTTGACTGATAGGAACACTAGGTGCGATCCCATAAAGCATGGAATGTTGGTAAGGATAGGGGTTAACCGGGTTTATGGGCTGTAAACTCCAATATTCAGGATAACACCAGGGTCTCCCCCAGTTGACCAAATTCAGCGTTGTATTCATATTTGTGGTTTGAAAACCTGAAATTATGTAAGCATGTCCAGCGGAGGCAAGTGTATATCCAGCATATTCAATTGGTCTATTAAGCAATAACTGGTTTTTAATCAAATTTATCCATGCTTCATCAGAATACGAGTGAATACTTTTATCTGCCCACTGACTATACATGCTCGTTTTATCGTAAACATATTTCCCGGAATGTGCAGAAGACCCAGATGAAGAGTAATCCATTCCCACCAGAATTCCACATGCAAAGCTCAATGCGGCTTTATCATTATCTGATAGGGCAATGTTGTTGTTAAACTTATATTTAACTTCATCCATATACCCGTTCAGTGTAGTGAAATCAGGGAAATCGTGTATTGCTGCATCTAAGTCAATCTCGCATTCAAAACCATAAATACTGCTAGATGTGTATCTATCCGATTCTACTAATGTATAGTTCCAATGCTTGTAGTAGTTTAGTATCTGAGCTGCTGCAGTGGCCACACAACCAACAACACTTCGAACAGGCGGATTAGTGGAGTCATCCAATGGGCAATAGACATTATAGATGCCCTGGGACCCTCCCCATTGAGGAGTCTCAAGACCTATATCGTGCTGTTCTGTGATGCCTATAGTTTGATTGATTATGGCATTCCATATGGGAAGAGTATCTGTGTTGCTTCGGTTGTTGTTTTTTGCGTCTTCAATCTGAAGTGAGTACTCTAACAGTAAATATTCAGCATCTTCGTTAACTGGATCAACAGTATATGAACCTTCTGTACAAAATGCCAATATCGGTATGCAACAATCGTCTGCTGATACGAATACAAAGCCCTGGTTAAAGTTGATCATGTAGTATAGGGGGTCGCTCGCATTCGGTAACGCAGCATAGTTATCAACAACGCGAGGTTGCTGTGTTTGTAATTCAATCCATTTTGTTGCGACTTCAAGGATCGTGGCTTGTGGCACTAGTTCTGAGAATAGCAGACTCAGCATAATGAGCATGCATACTGAAATAACAACCTTTTTCATGATTTTGCTCCATAATTTTCTAACTTGAGTTCAAGTTGTTAACTTATTAGGTATCAAGAGGCCCCTATTCACTTCGAATTCTCATCTTACAAGGGGTCGGCATCTCACTATCTATATATAGCTTCATCCCCTTAATAGAGAATCAGCCTGATATTTAATATGGGTGCAAGCTAAATCCGTATCAAAACAAGAAACACAATATGTAGTTAATAACCTATGAACGCACTAATAGTAGTCCTGATTTCTATGTCAAGAAATTTTATTGATCAGGCATCACTCCAGCACTTGGGCAATAGATGAGTACTACCTGTGCTGAGTTGACAAATAATAAGTATTTGATAGGATTGTTGTTAGCAAACAGAATCACATGTTTGACCATCATCAGACTTGGACATTTGAAGTATTGGTGATGATGTTTGAAGTTTTCAGTGAGGGGACATAGCTCCACTCACTACTAATAGCCCTTTTGAGTATCGGAATCAGAATCTTGACAGAAATGTTTACTGACTGATGCATACAATAATATCGGATTGCTTCGACACACGCTAGTAGTAGATGATAGAATATGCTCATGCATATTCAATGTAAATCAAACTAGTTCCCGTTCGACACTTCCAATGAAAAGGCGGGAATGGAGTATGCGCTCCAGAGACACTTACCGGATTCATCTCTGAGTCATATTCGATCTGATCGTCCTTGATCCAGGGTGCGAGTGCTTTGATATATTCCCTTGCATCATCCGGCTGTTGGACTTGGTCTACAGTGCCATCAGGATACATCGTGTTTAGTTTGAAGTAACATAATCCATGCCCAGCCCTCCACCCAATATTGTATGGAGCTCCGCCCCCGAAGTAACACAGCGGCCTTAGTATGAAAATGCTCTATGCAATAATAACAGGTATATGTACAAATCATCTTGACAATTTGTATACTGTGCTGAGTCTGGTACTCGGAGGTACTCATGAAGCTATACCCAAGAAACCTGTTTGACCAGATACTGCCGAAACTCGACGGCAAGGAAGCGATCTTTATCTTCGGAGCCAGGCAGTGCGGCAAGACAACCCTGCTGAGACAGTTGATGCATGAGTTAGGCGAAGCGAAGTCGCTTTATATCGATATCGAGTATCCCGAAACGCAAACCGCCTTCAGGAAAGGCATCAGTGAAGTCCTGAAGTACCTGCGTTATCATCGTAAATCCGGGACTGGCCGCACCTTTGTCTTCATTGATGAGGTTCAGTATATCTCCGACCTTTCCCAGACCATTAAACTGCTGGTGGACCATCACGCTGATGAATTCAAACTGGTCATGACCGGTTCCTCCTCCGCCCTGATCAAACACCAGTTCCGCGAATCCCTAGTTGGTCGTAAACACATCTTTGAATTGTATCCGCTCAGTTTTGATGAATTCCTGCGCTTCAAGGAGGAAGGCTCTTTGACTGAGTATATCCTGACCTCGCCGGAAGCCCTGCCTGTAAGTGAGATCAAGCGACTTGCTGCCTTGGCCGAGGAATACATCCTCTTCGGTTCATTCCCGAAACTGGTGCTCACTCCGGAGACGGATGGTAAACGTGCGATCCTGTTGGATTTGGTCTCGTCCTCCCTGATCAAGGATCTCAAGCATCTCTTCCAGATAGAGAAAATGGATAATCTGAACCATCTGATCCGCTATCTGGCCGTCAACATTGGCCGTGAGATCAGTCTTAACGCGCTTGCCACGGAGGTCGGCCTACATCGGGAAACCCTCAGTAATTATCTGATGATCCTGGAGGAAAGCTACATCATCAAGATCCTGAAGCCATTTTACTCGAATCTTAGCACCGAACTTAGAAAGAGCCCCAAGGTCTACTTTGTTGACACCGGTATCCGGAATGTCCTGCTGCCTAATTTCAATGGCCTGGAGAGCAGGGTTGACCGGGGTTCTCTTTTTGAGAACTTCGTCTATCTAAACCTGTTTCACACTGCGGATCCGTTTACGGAGATCCGCTATTGGCGGACCAGAAACAAGCAGGAAGTTGACTTTGTGGTTAAGCGTGAAAACGTGCTGCGAGCCTACGAATGCAAGTTCAGCGGAGGGAAATCTGTCTCCTGGAGGGCATTTCTCAATGCCTATCCGCAGGCGGAGCGCAGGACAGTGGTGCTCAATAACGCTGATCAAACCGCAAACGAAATGTATGGTTGGCAGAAGCTACTTTGAAGGTTCGCCTGAAAACTCTTTCTATTCCAGCCACGTATACACTTTCACATAGTACGGGTCAGGATCTTGCGTTCTTCGCGCGGGCCTGTGTTTTTAGGGGTGTCAAAATCGGGGAAACCTTGATAACAGTCTCAACTCAGTCCAAGTATTTGTGGTCGTCCTGCGCTTCCAATGAAACGGTGGAAACTGGATAAGAGGATTTCAAGAACCCTGATTTAGGCTGTGATTTCTTTGCAGTAAAGGCGATCTGATGGCCTTCTTTCGGAAAAATATCAGAAAAGAACGCATCTGTCCACAAGCTGTCTTCCTGAGTATTTATGAGAGCACTATCCGGATGAGCCTCAAAACAAAACTACTCATGGAGGAAAACATGAAAACCACATTTAAGTACGGAATCTCCGCTTACAGCGGCACCATCGACGAGATCACCTTTGGCAGTTACAAGAACGGTACAGTATGTATTGCCCGCAAGTATGTGAAACCCAGACTTACCGAGAACAATACCCTGTTGGGAGAGATTGCCCAAAACCTCTCCGAGATCTACTCTCAGTGCAGTGAGGAATACAAGTCTGACCTCAGAACCTATGCCTATACCTATGGGAAAGAGAAGAGTCCCCGCCAGACCCTGGCTCCGAATGGCTACAGCATGTTTACGAAGATGATGTTTACCTTTGCCGAGGCCAATGTCGCTTCGGTTTCCCTGGATACCATCACCTTCAGTGATATTCAAAGCTTGTATCCTGAGATCAGCAGTGTTGCTTCGGCAGTTGATTCGGAATATCTGCCCAATGTCAGCGGCGCCGATCTGCTTACCGAGAGCATGTAAGGGAGGATACGATGAATCAGAATATGAATGAAATCCTTGCCCGTGAACTTGCCACCAAGATCAACAAGCTGGTCAATATCCCGCTCATTCGGGAGGAAGACGAGCAGGTCTTCTTTGAACTGATTGTCCTGATCCTGCTGGATGTGATTCTCAGCGGACTGGATGTAAACAGCAACAACTAAACAAACAGCACAAAAACAGCCCCGGCCTTCCAGCCGGGGCTTTTTGTATATGGATTATGAATCAATCTATATATGCCGTTACCCGGAAGAATCGCATCCCGGATGGAGACGCAGAATCTGGAAGGTTTAGGGTATTGCTGGAGGTTTCTGTGATCAGTGTGGCTTGATTAAGCTCAAACTCCGGCGATTCAGAAGCATACACTCGATATCCGGAAACTGTGAGTGGATTGCCCACAAGATCAGTATTGACCACATTCCAGTTCAGGACATAGCTGTTACTGCTCCGGGATATCCTGAGGTTCTCAACTGCGGCGGGATAGCTGCCCAAGAGGAAGCGGAGCGGAGCAGAGAGTTCACTTGCATTGCCATAGATATCCAAAGCTCGGATGGCAAGAGTATATTGACCATTGGCCAAACCACTGATGCTTAATTGATCCGTCTCCATCAATGCCAGAGATGAATTGTACTCCATGGAATACAGGGTATCATCCAGATCAACTGTGCTGCCACTGGCCAGATAGACCTCATAGTGACTGAAGAAGGGATCCGAGGATGGATTCCAGCTGAAGTTCACAGTAGCATCAGCAGCAGACAGCAATTGTGGATTGCCCGGAATGGTGGGCGGAGTTTGATCCTGAATCTGATTGCACAGGCTGATATCGTCAATGATCCAGTGATTATCCACTCCAGCGCTGTTAAAAGTGGTGGTATAGGTCCAGCGCAGATACACCCTGGGACGATTGTTCAATATGGGCAGGCTGTATTCCTTGTATCCGCAATAAGCCTCAGTATAGCTGTCAATGGTAGTCCAACTGGAGTTGTTAAGAGAGAAATACAACGTACTGGGAACCGAGGAGAGGGGCTGATAATCCATCCAAAAACGCAGCCGGGTATTATCATATCCACTGAGGTTATAGCTGCTGGTAGTAAGACGGTCACTGGCATAAGCTCCAGTGCCCACGGAAACTTTTGCCCAATAGCCATCCCGATCCTGAGCAAGAATCTGCCAGGTTTGTCCGGACGTACCCTGATCCTGGATCACCCAACCGGTTGGTAGAGTGCCAGCATCAAAATCCTGATTCTGACCTGTCGCCTGATGCACCAGGAGTTGGAAGGATTGCTGCAGTGAGCGCCCCATAGGATCAGTAGCCTTGATCTGCAGATCCGTGATGCCATAGAAGGCAGGATCTGGACTTAGCTTGAGTCCCCCCGGGATTTGACTTGCGCTTACATTGGGATTGGGAAGCAATTCAAAACTCAGATAGGCACTGCTATAGAAATGCTCAGTCAGATTCTGTAAAAGCAGATCCTGACCTTGATTCAGAGTCTGGTCTGGCAGCTCTGCGAGGATCACCGGAGCATCATACATGGAAGGATTGTTTGTGATATAGATAGCTTTGTTGTTACCCAGAGTAGCTGCTGCAGTGGGATAGATATTGTTGAAGGTATATTCCAGACCGCGGGTACCGGTGTGATCTTCAATCCCGATTGTGCAATAGTTACCGTGATTGGATCCGGATTGGCTATCGACATTGTTGAAGGTTTGATACTGGATTTTGATGGGGCCATCGCCGAGGCTGGAATAGTGGAAGTCCTGATCATAGAGGATGATCTGAAAGGTTTCCACAGCCGTACCATTCTTACCATTGACCAGATTGTACCATTCCACGATGAAGCGATGGTTCGCTCCGTCATACCAATATGAAATGCTACTGCCATTACGGGTGGCGAGATCATCCCAAAAAGCGGCAATCATCGGGCTGGGTCCCATCGCTCCGGGCAGACGGAAGTTTCTAAACTCACCATTCCCAGTTTCGCCAAGGGCAATGAAGCCATTTGAACACACCGTGATCTGATGATAGAGCAGGCCATAGAACTGGAAAGCAAAAGGCAAATCGACCATAGCCAGAGAACTAGCATTGACCTGATCACCTTCATCACCACCATAGTAGGTATCGGTGATCGGTAGAGCCGTGCCAAAACCACCCAATTGCGGGGCTATTTCCACCCATTCATAAACGGGAGCTTCGGGATAGCTGGTATCAGTCCAGTCATAAATCACGTATCCATATGCATCCGGACCCAAGGGATGCTGCGAGCTAACGGTTCCGATGCCATAATTGAAGGTGATGAATTGTTCAAAACCTTCGGCATTGAAAAGCCTGAGCTGAAGAGGCAATTGCATTCCGGGTATGGCATCAGACAAACAGTGCAAGGCAAAAGCATCAGTTGTCGTGCTGACCGATGTATTCAAAGGAAGACTGCCAAAGTATGCGTTTTCATCCGTAACCTCCAGGAGGTCATTCTGAGAGATCAACTGACCATAAACGTTATGAACGGCGCTTGCCCCTGCATTCTGGATGGTGAGAGCAAATTCAGCGCTTTCTCCCGGATCAAGAACCTCTCCTCCGGGTATAGCGGCTGAGATGAAGATTGCTCTGGCAGATTCCACCGGGATGAACTCTGAAACGTCATAGCTGCCACCCATACCATCTCCCAGAAGTAAATGCAGGCGTAGCATGGTTTCATCAGGAGTATTGGGAGCAATGTGGATCACCAGGGGATTGGTGTTTTGCGCAGATGACCCA
>JALNYD010000069.1 GCA_023230025.1 Candidatus Cloacimonadota bacterium
TGTCATGGGAGTGGGGGTGAACTCCTGGACCTGTTCCACTTTAATCCTGTTTTGGAGCAACCAGGTCTTCAAAGCCAGCGCATCCTGCATTGTGGTGCCAGGATGCCCGATGATGATGTATGGGATTATCTGGCGTTTGATCCCGGCTTTGTTGACCTCCGCAAAGTATTCCTTGGAAAAAGCTTCATAGGCTTTTATTGAGGGCTTCCCCATCAGTCTCAGAACTGCATCGGAACTGTGCTCGGGAGCTAGTTTTAACCGACCACCAGTGTATTTTGTAGCAATTGCGGCGATGTATCGTTTATGCCCCAAGGCCATATCATGACGGATGCCACTGGCAATATAGACATGCTTGATATTGGGCAGGGCAGATATTCTCTGTAGCAGATGCAGTTGTGCGTCATGATCAGAAATCAGATTAGGACAGATTGCCGGATACAGACAGCTTCTACGCTTGCAGGAAACGGGGAATCCCAGTTTGCACCTGCTTTGATACATATTGGCGGTGGGTCCGCCAATATCGGTGATCACCTTGTCAATGCTCTTTGCTTCATTGATGATGGATTGCTCGGATCGTGATTGGATTTGTCGTCCCTGGTGCGCGGCTATAGCGCAGAAATTGCAACCTCCAAAGCATCCTCGATGGGAGGTGATACTTTTTTGGATCTGTTCCCAGGCAGGGATTCTTTGTCCTGCATAACGCGGATGAGGTGCCCGGACAAATGGCAGAGCATAGATGCTGTCCATTGTCTGGCTGTCCAATGCTGGAGCAGGAGGATTATGCTTGATGATCCGGCCACCATTTTGTTGATATAAGGTTTCATGCTGGAATGAAGCAAAGAACTGCCGGTTCATATTGTGAAAAGTGAGTTTATCATTACAGGATTCGGATGATGCCAATGCATTTGCACGCTCGGGCAGCGTATCGGTAAAGCAAACTGTGGATGGGACATTGCAGATGTCCTTGATGGAAGTTCCCTGTTTCAATGCTCTGGCAATCTCCACAATCGGGTTTTCGCCCATCCCATACACCAGAAGATCAGCTTTGCTATCCGCGAGAATACTGTTGCGAATCTTGTCCTGCCAATAATCATAGTGAGCGATTCTTCTCAGTGAGGCTTCAATTCCTCCCAATACCACAATGCTGCCCTTGAACAATCTGCGGATGATGTTGGTGTAGATGATAACCGCACGGTCGGGACGCTTTCCGGATTCACCATTGGGGCTGTATGCATCATCATGGCGTAACTTGCGCTGAGCAGTGTAGTGATTGACCATGGAATCCATATTCCCGGAGCTGATGCCAAAAAAGAGCCGGGGTGTGCCCAATGCCAGAAAATCCTCATCCCTCTTCCAATCCGGCTGGGGAATAATCCCTACCCGGAAGCCTTCAGCCTCAAGACTGCGACCAATGATCGCAATCCCGAAAGAAGGGTGGTCAATATAAGCATCTCCTGTGATAAGGATGATGTCAAGGTAGTCCCAACCCCTGGCTTTAACTTCGCTCAGGGTAGTGGGCAGGAAGGCCAATTTCATGTGGGCAAAACAAAGGGCGCTTGCTCAGCGCCCAAATTGATGTCGGCGATGCTCAGGGATTAATCCTGATTATGTTGATCGCCTGTACGCCTTTGTCGGTTTCCATCAAATCAAAGGTTACATACTCATCTTGCTCAAGCACCTTTAGCTCTCGGGGAGAGTTCGTCACGATTGACTTCCAGTGCACGAAGTATTCCTTGCTGTCATCAGTGATAATAAAGCCGTAACCTTTATTTTTATTAAACCACTTCACTTTTCCTTTCATAAGAACCTCTTTTTCTTCTATAGAGCCAATCATATAAGGTGAGAATTTTCGTCAATACAAATGTTGTGTTACTGCCAAATTGTCTCCAGATAGCCCTGTGTTCTGCTTTTTTTAGTTGACTATAAAGTGATACTTCATATAATGCCACAAAGATGAAAATGTGAGGTGGATACAATGGAGAACAGGATTTTACTCGTGGATGACGATCGGCTCTTGCGCGAAGTTATTGGCGAGTATCTTGAACTTAATGGGTTTAGTGTGGATGTGGCAGAGGATGCCGGTAAAGCTCTGGATATCTTTAATGCGGGGAAGTACGATCTGGCTCTGGTGGATCTGGTTATGCCGGGGATGAATGGTCTGGAATTGATGCAGAAACTACTGGAAGCGGACGCAGAGTTGTTCTGCTTGATTATGACAGGTTATCCTACTATTGATAGTGCTTATAAATCTATGGTGGAGGGTGCATCGGACTATATCATCAAACCCTTTCAGCTTAGCGAACTATTGAGCGCTATCAGGTTGCACCTAAAAACATGACTTATCATCTAAAGCTTCTGGAAGCCGGGCAGTGGGATTATGACCAGTTGAAAAGACGTTCATCAGCAGATTATGATGTTTGGTTCAATCCCTTCTTTATGGTGGGTATCGCGAGCTTGCATGGTCTAAAACCGCTTTTACTGCATGTGTATAAAGGGGGGGAATTGGTTGCTTTGCTTCCGCTTTATGAACGCAAGAAGCTTTCGATCAAAGCTCTGGTTTGCCCGGTAGGGGCCTATTATCAGGGCTTGCATTTCTTTTTGGATGACAAAGCATCCCCAGGCAGGACACTGCTTGATATATGCGCTATCTCTTCTGAGGTAGCGATTTTTCTGGCTGCCCGATATCCCCGGATCAATCTGAAGCTGCATCCGGAAAACTCTGATGTACGTGGCTTCACCTGGAATGGTTTCAGAGCCCAGCCACTATACACTTTTGAACATTCCACCGGAGAACCCTTATCCATAATACGGGATGAAAAGGCTAAGCTGGCCAAAGCGGAGAAGGCAGGAATGCAACTGAAAGAATGCTTTGATATAGAGTCCTTCCTGCGCTTACAACACATTCTGGAAGGGCGAAAAGGGCACAATTTGGGCATTGCTGCGAAGCGTATGGAAATCTTTCTGGAAAGCATGCATAAACTGGGTTTGTTGAAGCAGTTCAATGTCATGTATGATGGACGGGTTGTAAGCTCGAACATCGTTTATTTTGATGGTGGGGCAAGGGCCTTTGCAGTCTTTATGGCAAGTGATCCGGAAGCTATGAAGATGGGTGCTTCAACCCTGCATAATGTGGCAATGCTTTCATGCTTGCCAGAAACATGTCTGAGTTTAGATTATTGTGGTGCGAATGTACCAGAAGTAGCCAGATTCAAAGCTGCTTTGGGATTGAAGCTGAGAGTATTTTACAGCCTTGGCAAATTGAGAGGAATATGAAAAAGATCGTTGTGTTGAGGGGAGGGGATTCTCCGGAACGGGAAGTCTCCCTGGTATCTGGAGTTGAAGTAGGAAAGGTTTTGGACAAGTTGGGATACCAGGTTGTAGATCTGGATCCCAGTAGTTTTTCAGGTTTGTCACCGCTATTATCAAGGATTAAAAGCGAGCAATGTGATCTTGTATTCAATGCTCTGCATGGTGGCAGTGGCGAAAATGGCCAGTTAGCCGCGGCTTTGGAACTGGCGGGCATTCCCTTTACTGGATCTGGATCAAAGGCTTCTCAGATTGCGATGGATAAATACATCAGCAAACTAATCGTGGCAGAAGAAGGCATCCCAGTAGCCAGGCATATTCTGATGCGAGGCAATCTGCTGGCAGATTATACGGATCCCACTGACTACAGCAATTTCACTAATAAGCTGGGTTTACCCCTGATTGTGAAGCCCAATGACTCTGGAAGCTCTGTAGGGATAGAGATCGTTCACGAGTTAGGAGAGTTAAAACCAAGCGTAGAAGAAGCCTTTCGGTATTGCGACACTGTGCTTTTGGAAGAGTTTATAGAAGGCAGGGAACTAACTGTTAGCATCCTTGATGGCAAGGCTTTACCAGTGGTAGAAATCCGGCCTCGTGCCGGTTGGTATGATTACAAGAACAAATACACCAAGGGCAACACGGAATACCTGGCTCCTGCTCCGATAGATGAGGAAATCGCTCAACTTTGCCAGCTCTATGCCGAACGGGCTTTCCAGGCTTTATCCTGTGCTGTTTACGGAAGAGTAGATTTTCGTTTGAGAGACAGGGTGCCCTACTTTTTGGAAGTAAACACGTTGCCGGGAATGACATCACTTAGTTTGACTCCCATGGCAGCAAAGGCGGCAGGACTTAGCTTTGAGGAGCTCCTGCAAAACATCATCAAGATTTCTTTGAGATAAACCATGGAGGAATTATGAAACGCCTATCCTATATAATCCTATTCCTTGTTGTCGTGACAGGCTTGTCTGCCCAGGGATTCACAGTGCAGTTTTCGCCAAGACAGCAAGTGGTGAATAGCTTCAGCACATTTGAGCTTGATCCCGTGAATCCCGACTCTCAACCCTTTCTTACCAATCTGATCGTTGCCAAACAAGGATCAGCCCAGCAATTTGAATTGCAACTGCAAATCTTGTGGAACAACGCTGTGATTATTGGCGAAGGAGAAGCTATCTATCGCAGCCTAAACTCCCTGGAACAAGGTGTTCCAATGCAGCTGAGCAACCAGGATATCATCAGGAATCAAGAGGGATTGTATTTGCACCCCCTGACTTCGATAGACCTGATGGATGAAGTAAAATCCTACCCGGTATTAGAACAAGCGCTGATGTCAGGATACTTCCCGGACGGAATCATGAAGATTTCAGTGGCCATCAGGGCAATGGACACAACGATTTGGGAATCCAGCGACACCTTTTCCCTGGTGATCCGTAATGCCGGAGCCATCTACCTTAGCAGTCCGGGACGGCAGATCAATCAGGTGCCTCCCAAACTCTCACATCTGCCCCTTACCTTCATCTGGAATGCTGTTGCAACTTCTTTCAACGACCATTATCTGATCATCAAGGAGTTTGATCCTCACGATATTCCCCAGTCCAATACAGTGGAATCCAGGGGTGCCGTAGTGTATCATAGTCCGGGACCTGTGAACAGCGGTTTTTCAGAATATCTACCCTTCAACGATGGATGCTACTATGCCTGGCAGGTATATACACCTTTGCATGACAGCTCTACTCCATATAATCCCGAACAGATAAATGGGGCAAACTCAAAGAAGCTGAGCAGTTCCTGGTATGTATTCCAATATCGTGAAGATGCCAATGAGGATCTCAGTGCTTCTGAGATATATGGCATTCTCAGCCAGCTAAACAATGAGCGCATAATGCGCATTCTGTTGCAGGGTTACCGCCCCACAGGTGAGGTGATTCTGGATGGACGCAGCTATAAGGGTCAGGATGCTGTGGATATCATTGAAAGTCTTGCTGGCAAAGAGTTTCAGGTAGAGATTAAGGACTGAGGGGGAGGAAGAAATGAAAAAGCTAATACTACTCAGCCTGATTATGGTTCTTTGCGTTACTCTCTTGAATGCTGATGCAGTGGCAATGCTGATGGCCAGCAAGGGTAAGCTTAGCCTCAGTCGGGCAGCGTCTCAGATCAAGTTTCATAAAGGCGAGTTACTGATGAACAACGATGTCCTGCGCACCGGAGCAGAGAGCTTTGCCGCGTATAAATATGTGGATGCTTCTTCAACAGTGAAGATGTTTTCCAATAGTGTAGCCACCATCACTGCCACCAAGGAAGGTAATAAACTGAACAAGAACGTGGCAGTAAGCAAGGGCAGCATCCTGACCAATGTCAATAAAGGCACCGGCCTGTTCAGAGTAAGTACTCCGACCACCGTTGCTTCCGTAAAGGGTACCGAGTTCTTTACCAAAGTTGAGGAAGGCGGAGCAACCCAATTCCTGGTCACTGATGGCGAAGTAGAGGTTCGGATATTGGTCACTGATGAAACTGCAGTGGTGGGGAAAGGACAAACAGCCTTGATCAGTGCGTTAGGGGAGCTGCACCTCAGAGCCAGCAATCCGGATGATCTTAGTGCTGCCGAACAAATTGAGCTGGAATCAATGCGGGAAACTGTTCCTAAAGTGATTCGTATCCCTGTTCTTGATGAAAACGGCCGTGTGAAATACATTGAGATAACCTATTAAAGGAGTGAAGAATGAAAAAGATAGTCTTGATATTACTCGTTTTCCTCCTGATCAATTTGCTTGCTGCAGTCACTGCAATTCATGTGATGCCTTCAAGCTATATCCCCGGGCTTGATCTTGAGCTTATGCTGGAGATAACTCAGGGATCAACCGAGTTGAATACGGTAAACCTGCAATACAGATCTTCAGGGGAGCAGACCTGGCAAAGCCTCGCCATGCGTGAAGATGAACCAGGTTTTTGGCGTGCTGCGATACCCAGAGCAACATACAGTACTTCTGAAGTGGAGTATCGCTTTGAGTTTGAGCTCACCAATGGTAGCAAAGAATATCTTCCCGGGCTTGAATCTTCACATGAAGCTTATGTAATCGCTCCTCAAGCCAGCTCCGGCGAAAAGAGCAGTGCCTTTGTGCTCCTGAACTCGGAAGAATCAATCACCAGTGATGAAGATTACATTCTGGCTGTCAGCTATATGGCCATAGCGGATGAAGTTGATCCCGCATCAATCAAGGTTTTTGTAGCGGATCGGGATGTCAGCAAGCTGGTACAAAAGAGCGGTTCCACTCTGCTTTATCGTGAAGAAAAGCCCAGTCCTGGGATCAGGAAAGCCCTGGTGATGGCTATTGCTGATGGTAAAGAGCTGTTTTCAGAGACCTGGATTACCGAGGTGCTTCCGGGTAGCAAAAGAATCTCTCTGCCCATCACTCTGAAAGGCTCAGTAAATCTCTCTGCCAATGCTTATGCCAGCTCTGATGAGGATGTTTCCTTTGGTAACACGCTCAGCGATTTTGCCACCTGGACGGATCTGAATGCCAGCTATGGCATAGTGAATGCCAGCACCAAGCTTTATCTTTCCAGCCTGGAAAGCAGCAACAAGCAACCGGTCAATCGCTATACTTTTGGCTTTCAGATTCCCTGGTTTGAACTCTTCCTGGGGGATTACTCACCTGAGTTTTCAGAGTATACCCTGAATGGAATGAATATTCGCGGTCTGCATTCAAAGCTTGATACCCGATATCTCCGCCTCTATTTGTCACATGGTGAATCTGTACGTAAAACCACAGTGGAGCGTGATTCTGTGCAAAATATCAATGCCCAGGGAACCTTCAAGCAAGAAGCCATCGGTGCACGGATTGCCATAGGACGTGAGGATGGATTTACTCTTGGTTTCAGCGGAACCCGGCATCGTGATGTCATCTCCTCTCTGGATCCCGAATACTATCAATACTATGACAGTCAGGGAGATATTCAATATTCCACAAAAGCCCAGGATAATGCTGTATTCTCCGTGGATGCCAGCTTGAATGTTCCTGATCAACAGGTGTTGATGGGAGTTGAGGTTGCCACCAGTTTATTGAACAAGAACACCATTCCCGGGGTTATCAGTGATGATGAATTTGATGATTACAATGTTGATTTGGATCTATCTCCTCAGGATTTTGAAAACCTGTTTGTGATCAATAAAAACCTGGAGCCTTTTAACATTGGCAAGGCTAATACAGCCTGGAAAGCCTATATCCGCAGCTACATCATGAAAAACATGATAACCGTTGAATATAGGGAGATCGGCAGTGCCTTTCACGCGTTGGGTAGTCCTTATCATCTGAATGATTCCCGGGTTATCAGTGTATCAGATCAAATCGCTATTGGCCGCATCCTGTTTCTGGGTGGAACATTCAACCATACCAAGGATAACCTGATGGAACACGCCACTGAAACCAACAGCTATCAATCCATCCAGACTCAGGCTATTCTGCGGATTCCCAATCTGCCATATCTAAAAGCCTCTTTCAACATCAATGATTCTGAAAACTCTCAAAATGGTGATATTGAAAGCGATGCCTATATCCCCTATTCTGGAAACTACTCCCAATACAATTTTGGTATTGGTTACGATTTCTTCCAGATTCCCTATGTCCCTACTCAGCTTGAACTTAGCATGCGTTCCGGGAAAAACTTCCGTGAGGCAGGGATTCAGGATTTGGAGACAGTGAACGACAGCAAGAACTCAGGATTCAATTTCAATCTGAGTAGCCGTTTCCTGCCTATTCCCCTGAAAACTCAAATTGCATATTCCAATGCCAGGAATACCGATGATCTTACCAAGGATGAGTATAAGAACAACCGTCTATTTCTGAGAGCTGAATACTCCTTCCTCAGTGAAATGTTGAAGCCCTATCTCAGCTATAGCAACACCTCGCTTTCCGGAGATCAGGATAAGCAAAGCTACAGCACCACTTCGCTGGGCCTGCAAGCCTATCCCATTCGCAACCTAAGCATCACCACCGATCTTGGTTTCAAGGTTTACAGCAACGATGATGACAGCTCTGCTGAATACAACACCACTACCTGGAGATTGCTGATCAGCCAGAGATTCTGAGCGTAATCCGGCCATGGCTGCAGCCGGTTGACCATTTCCGCGTGGTAGCAGCCCATGATACCGCGCGGTTTCTTTTGGGAGTATCTGATGAAATCCTGGCGAAGCTATTTGTGGCCCCTGGCCATTTTGTTACTTGTCAAAATCCTCTTTTTAATGCCCCTCCTGCGAGTGAGTGAGCACAAAGCTCAGGATAGTCTCTTTCGGGTTCGCGGAGCCAGAGCGCTTAGTGACAGCATTGTGATCATCGCCATTGATGATGCCTCGGACAGTGCTTTGGATATGCGCTGGCCATATCCCCGGGAATACCATGCCAGGTTGATCGATAATTTGTTTCGCCTTGGGGCACGTAAGCTTGTCTTTGATATAGCCTTCACAGAAACTGCTGATCCTGCCAGCGATTCATTGCTTGCCAGCAGGGCAGGACACCATTGCAACACAATCTTTGCCGGCAAGCTCCTGCAGGCTGCAAATCCTGGCGAGCCCTCCCGCTTGCTTACTCCTATCAGTCCAATTCTTAACACAGGATTGCCCTGGGGTATTGTGAACATCAGTCCCGATCTCGATAACGTTATCCGCAAGTACACCTTGTTTGAAATGTTTGATACCATTCCGATGTATAGCCTTGGTGTCACTACCTACCACAATTCCCATCCGGATCAGAAACGTAATGAAGATGAGCCTGGGAGTGATGCCGCCGGGGATGCTGAGCTTGTGATCCGGGATGGATATATCCATTCTTCTTTTCATCCAGCTTTGCCCTTTGGAAAGGATGGCAGGGCTTTGATCAATTATTATGGTCCTGCCGGGCATTTTCCCTATGTATCCTATGCCAGTGTGATCGATGATTCTTCCATGACGATGCCAGGCTATTATGGGGTGGAACTGGATGAGTTCTATTACTTGCAGGATATGGCTTTACTGAAGGACAAAATCGTTCTGATCGGGGCCACCATGGATGAACTTCACGACAAGTTTCCCACTCCCCTGGGAGGGGATTGGACACCTGGAGTTGAGATCCATGCCAACTATCTGGAAATGGCTCTGCGGCAGGATTTTCTGAGGATGTTGAATCCCTGGTATTATAGCTTGTTGCTCTTATCCTTGTTGCTGCTTTTCTGGTATCTGTTCAAGCGTATCAAACCCCAATATGCTGCCATCATCCTGATTGTACTGATTATTATCCAGTATGCCCTGGCTCTGTATCTGTTTAGTTCACAGAACCTCTTGCTCCCCATCCTGGAAACTGCTCTTGCCTTGATTCTGCTCTATGTCCTCAGTTTGATCTTGCATTACCTAAAATCGATGAAGGAAAAGCAGTTTATCCGTAAAACCTTTCAGCAATACATGGCTCCTGACTTGGTGAACGAACTGCTCAAGAATCCTGGGAAACTAAGCTATGGTGGCACTTATCAGGAAATATCGGTTTTGTTTTCGGATATCCGCTCGTTCACCACATACACGGAAAGCCACAACCCCACAGAGACTGTTAATATTCTCAAGGAATACCTCACGGCAATGGTAAGCGTGATCATTCGCAACAAAGGTACCCTTGATAAGTTTGTGGGAGATGAGATTATGGCTTTGTATGGAAGCCCACTGCCTTTGGAAAATCACGCACTACATGCCTGCAAGACAGCTCTGGAAATGCGGGAAAAGCTGGCTGAGCTTCAGGACAAATGGAAAGCTGAAGGCAAGGATAGCTTTGAAATGGGTATTGGGATAAATACAGGCGGAGCCATCGTGGGAAACCTGGGTAGTGAGCAGATCTTTGACTACACAGCCATTGGTGATACAATCAATCTGGGTGCGCGTCTGGAAAGCACTACCAAGGAATACAACACCGCCAAACACATCATTATCAGCGAAGCTACCTATGAAAAGGTAAAAGACTATGTGGAAGCTCGTTACCTTGATGAAGTGAAAGTAAAGGGTAAGAACATTTCGGTCAAGATCTATGAGTTATTGGATATTAAAGATCAGGTTTAGCAGATAGGCATTTGACTTCAGCCAGTTCTTTTGTTTCTGGTAGTCAGGCAGATACTCCGCAAGATGCTGCCAGAATGTCTTGGAGTGATTGGGATGCTTGATATGACAGTATTCGTGGATGATCACATAATCGATCACACACTGCGGAGCCATGATCAGGGCAAGATTCAAGGCCATACCATGCTTTTTGGAATATGAACCCCAGCGGCTTTTGTACCATTTTGTGTAGATAAACACTGGTGGGAATCCATGTAAGTCACCCAATTCTTTGGCACGCTGTTTCAGCAGGATGTCATGATGATTGTAGAAGTCCTTCACAAGCCTGGGACTTAGTCTTTGAAGCTTTGAGTTGATCAACAGCTCATTATCCAGTTTCCATGCCAAGGGACTGATATCAGCGAACTGTATCTTCAGATCCTTGCCTTGAAAGGGAATCTGGCTGCCATCCTGAATGTTGAAGTCATAAAGGCGGCTGCTCCGAAGCTTAATCCTGTTCTGGATCATTCTCTGATGCGAATTAAGCATCGTAATCACTTCTGGCATTTCCATATCTCTGGGTGCTCTGATCTCAATCTTACCAGAATCCAGGATGCGGAACTTTACCAATTTGTGATGGGTGTGAATCAGAATGATATCTTTGGAATCAAACATATTCTTTGAGGACAGGCAAGAGAGTTTCGATGATCGTGTCTCGAACTTTGCGAAAGCCGGACATCGCGGCTTCATCGGTATTCGCCCGGTAGTTCACCGGATCTGGGAAACTGATATGTAGCTGCTTCACCGGCTTGTAAAAAGCAGGGCAGTTCTTTCTGGCATTGTCACATACTGTGATTATCAAATCTAGATCTTCCCGGTGC
>JALNYD010000070.1 GCA_023230025.1 Candidatus Cloacimonadota bacterium
ATCTTGCATAAAGGCAAATTCATTCTCACTAAAACCACCCTCCGGACCAATAATGAAACACATATTCACCCCGGCTCCCAGATCTCTGAGCCAGTGACTCCGTTCGATTTCTGAACATAGAACTGGTTGATAGCCGGCATTGCGGATCTTCTCAATAGCTGTGTCCAAATCCAGGATTTCATGCACTTCTGGCAGATAGGGATTATCACATTGCTTGATTGCACTCAGAGCTATTTTTCTAAAGCGGGCAAGCGTGTTTTTTCCTTCACTACGAACAGAGTATTGGGTGATCAAAGGGAAGAAATCCCGAGCTCCCAGCTCTGTACACTTCTCTATCGCTAATTCGTCATGATGATTTTTGAGCAAAGCCAAAGCAATTGCATACTGAGGTCCAGACATTTCTCTGGAGTAAATCTGTCGAACCTCAAGCTCTGCGTGATCCCTTTCGATGTGTTCGATGCTAGCCAGAGCCATCACCCCGTGCCCGCTGTTCAGCGAAATCAGATCTCCACTCTGCTTACGCTTTACCCGGTTTAGATGATGAAACTCTTCTCCCTCCAACTTGAGGCTGCTGCTTTCAACATGTAACTGGGGGCAGTAATAAGATGGCATGTTCTAGCTGAAATAGTCTCTGAGTTTTTTGAAGAAGCCCTTGCCCGGCTTCATTTCTCGTTTGAGATCAAATTCACGTAGCTTTTCATAGATATCCTGTTCCTCTCGACTTATTTTGGTCGGAGTAACTAATACTACTTTGACAATCTCGTCACCCTTGCTATAGGTATTCAATCCTTGAATCCCCTGTCCTTTCAAGCGAAAGAGCCTGCCACTTTGTGTTCCTGAAGGAATCTTCATTTTAACTTTACCGGTGAGAGTAGGCACCAGAACCTCATCCCCCAATACAGCCTGTGATACAGATATGGGAAACTCCATCACGATATCATTACCGTGCCGCTCAAACAGATCATCCTGCTTTTCGTGAATCAATACCAGGATATCGCCTCTGGTACCACCCCGGGGACCAATGTTCCCCTGCCCCCTGAGCCGGATGTATTGATTCTCCTCAACTCCCGCTGGAATCTTGACGTTGATCTCTTTAACAGAGCCCATACGTCCTTCACCGTAGCATTTGGAGCATCTATTCTTGATAATCTTGCCCTCGCCACGGCAGGAAGGACATTCAGAGACAGTTTGCATTTGCCCAAACAGAGATTGACGAACCTGTCTTACCTGTCCCGTACCCCTGCATTGTTGGCAGCTCTCCACTTGCCCATCAGCACTTCCAGTGCCATTGCATTTATCACAGGCTTCTTTCGTGCTGATTTTGATTTTCTTTTCTGTGCCAGTAGCAATCTCCTTCAGGGATAGAGAAAGCTCAATCTGCAAATCCTCTCCCCGGTTTGAGCTACGCCCCGAGGATCTACCCCCAAAACCTCCTCCAAACAGAGTTTCAAAGATTGAGGAAAAGCCATCGCCAAAGATGTCATTCAGATCACTGCGATGAGTGAAGTTATCCCAGGAGAAGCCTCCAGCCCCAAATTGATTTTCCACTCCGGCATGACCATATTGATCATAGAGCTGACGTTTGTCCTTATCGCTGAGAACTTCATAGGCTTCACTGGCTTCTTTGAACTTCTCTTCCGCTTCTTTATTGTCCGGATTTTTATCCGGGTGATACTGCATTGCCAGCTTGCGATAAGCCTTCTTTATACTCCCTTCATCGGCGCCTTTATCAACGCCCAGCACTTCATAATAATCTCTTTTGGCCATGTATTCCTCTTGATTAACCTCCCTTCGAGGTTATGGGTTTGAACCAAGGCAGCCGGAAATAGCTCCGGCTGCCATTATTGGTTTGAATTATTTATCATCCACTACTTCAAAATCAGCGTCAATGGGGCCATCATTCTTTGGCTGTTCCTGCTGTTGTCCCTGTGCGAAATCTTCGGGATTGAAGCCCTGAGCATTGGGATCAAATCCTGCTTCGCCACCTTGCTGTTGCTGCATTTTGGCATAGACGATCTCACCTAGTTTCTGAGCTTTCTTGCCCAGATTCTCTTTGATGGTGTTCACAGTCTCAGCGTCGCTAGCTTTGTCAAGCTGTTCTTTCGCACTCTTTATTTCCGCTTCCAGATCGCTCTTCTCACTATCCGATAACTGATCGCCATATTCGCCCAGGGATTTTTCAGTACTGAAGATCAAAGCATCGAGTTCATTTTTGGCTGCAATGAAATCCTGCCGTTTCTTATCCTCTTCAGCATGCATTTCAGCATCCTTGATCATGCGGTCGATATCTTCCTTGTTGATGCTGCCAGCACGGTCAATCTTGATGGATTGTTCCTTACCGGTGCCCTTGTCCTTGGCAGACACATGCAAAATACCATTGGCATCGATATCGAAAGTAACCTCGATCTGCGGTACACCACGCGGTGCTGAAGGAATGCCTACCAGATCAAACCGTCCCAGGCTCTTGTTGTCATTCGCCATTGGACGTTCACCCTGCAAGACATGGATGGTAACAGCGGTTTGATTGTCTGCTGCAGTGGAGAATACCTGGCTTTTCTTGGTGGGAATTGTTGTATTGCGTTCAATCAGCTTGGTCATCACGCCACCCAGGGTTTCGATACCCAGAGATAGCGGAGTAACGTCCAATAGCAGTACATCGGATACATTATCATCACCAGAGAGGATAGCTCCCTGAATGGCAGCTCCAATGGCCACCACTTCATCAGGATTGAGGCTACGGTTTGGTTTTTTGCCAAAGAAACGTTCCACTGCTTCGCCCACTGCGGGAATACGGGTGCTGCCACCCACCAGCAGGACTTCCTGGATGTCGGAAGTACTGAGCTTTGCATCTGCCAAAGCGCGCTTACATGGACCGAGTGAACGTTCCACCAGATCAGAGGTCATGCGGTTAAACTCAGCCTGACTGAGATCCAGATTCAGATGTTTCGGCCCCGTAGCATCAGCGGTGATGAAGGGCAGGTTGATATTTGTCGTAACAGTTCCGGAAAGCTCAATCTTGGCTTTTTCGGCAGCTTCACGCAAGCGCTGCAAGGCCATCGGATCCCGACTGAGATCAATACCTTCCTGTTTCTTAAACTGATCCACGATCCAATCAATGACCCGTTTATCAAAATCATCTCCACCAAGATGAGTATCACCATTGGTCGCAAGCACTTCCACCACTCCGGAAGAAATATCCAGAATGGAGATATCAAATGTACCGCCACCCAGATCGTATACGGCTACCTTTTGCTCTTTCTTGTTCTCCATACCATAAGCCAGAGCTGCAGCGGTAGGCTCATTGATAATGCGCTTCACTTCCAGGCCTGCGATCCGTCCGGCGTCCTTCGTAGCCTGACGCTGATCGTCATTGAAGTATGCAGGAACAGTGATTACAGCTTCGGTGATAGTAGTACCGAGATACGCTTCAGCAGTTTCCTTCATCTTTGACAGGATCAGAGCCGAGATTTCCTGAGGGGTGAAATCCTTGTTCTGCACATCCACATGAACCGCAGCCTGATTCTTTACTCCGGATACAATCTTGTAAGGTACTTGCTTGATTTCTTCACTAACCTCACCATGAGAGCGCCCCATGAAGCGCTTGATTGAGAAGACTGTATTTAGGGGATTGGTTACAGCCTGACGCTTGGCGTTTTGCCCAACCAATCGCTGACCGTCTTTTGTAAAGCCAACCACGGAGGGAGTGGTTCTGCCACCTTCCGCGTTGGTGATCACGACGGGCTTGCCGCCTTCAACTACGGAAACACAAGAGTTTGTGGTTCCCAGATCAATTCCGATTATCTTTCCCATTTATTCCTCCTGGGTATTAATTTTTGTGCCATTGGATACCGCCACACGTACGGGACGGATCACTTTATCGTGCATTGTGTAGCCATTCTGAATGATAGCTGCCACAGTGTTTTCTTCAAATTCGCTGGGGATATGTGCCAGCGCATCATGAAAAACAGGGTCAAAATCTTTGCCCAAAGCCTCAATCTTCTTCACGCCTTCTTTCTCTAGCGCTTTTGCCAATTGCTTTTCTATCAGTTGAATACCCTGGACAAACGGATTCGCCAGATCAGCAGGCTTTGCATTTGAAAAGGCTCGCTCAAAATTGTCCACTACATCGCATATCTCCAGTGCCAGCTTCTGCGTAGCAAGTCTGATCCAATCCGCTTTCTCCGCTATACTGCGCTTACGGTAGTTCTCAAACTCTGCCATCGCGCGCAGATACTTGTCATTTAGTTCATTCACTTCTGTTTCCAATTGCGAGATCCTTGCTTCCGGGCTGGTTTCTGCCTGTGCGGTATCCGCTGCTTCTGGCTCAATAGCTTTAGCATTCTTTTCATCGATATCGGGATTCATGCTTTTATCCTTATTCTTTTTTTTACTCATTATGCCTCCTAACGGGGAACGATCATCCCACGTCTGGTGGTTTGCGTAATCGTGGCAGTTACATCCCTGATCAAGGGAATAAGCCTGCGGTAATCTGTCCGAAGCGGACTAAGCACTCCCAGATACCCCGGGATGCCAAAGACCTCATATTTGCCATAGATCAGGGCAAAATCAAGCCACTTGGGATCAGACAGGGTCTCACCCATCAGGATGTTTACGTTACTTATGTCATTGCCACGCATCGCTGAGAGCAGAAAGTCCTGCCTTTGAATCATGTTCATAAAGCTCAAGACCACTTCTTTGGAGTCAAACTCCGGTTGCTCCAAGAACTTGATACTTCCATCATAGTGAATGAAGAAATCACTGATCTCTATAAACGCTTTGTGCAATTCGTTCAGGAATTGGCTTAATAAATCACTTTCACCTTCACTACGTTCCCGCATGTCCACCAATACTTTATTGGCTATGTCATATACGCGCAGACCCACCAGTTCATCGTTCAGATATCGCACCAACTTTTTGAGTTGCATCTCCGACAATTCATACTTGCATTTGAGGATCACTGTCTTGTCCAGACCGCTGTCCAGACTCATTACAAAGAGCAGCTTCTGATCAGAGATGGAAAACACTTCCAATCTTGCCAGATAACCGTTGGAAACCTCCGGCTCTGCTACAAAGGAGAGCTGATCCGTCTCATGAGCCAGCATCTGCATAATGAAGTGCAAGGCCCGCGGAGTATCCTTGTAATTCTGGATCAAAAGCTCACGCAGAGTATCCATACGTTCATAATGTACCCGGTTATGAGCGTCATGAATCACTTCGAGATACTTGCGATAACCACCAATAGTGGGCACCCTACCCGCTGATGTATGCGGCTGCGAGATCAGGTTTTGCTGCTCCAGCTTCAAGAGATCCAGACGCAGAGTAGCTGAGGACACATCCTGCAGATACTTCTCGTTCAATATTCTGGAAGAAACCGGTTCGCAACTGAGGATATACTCGTCCACCAACGCTGCCAGAGTGTGGTACAATCGGATCTGATTCTTTTTCATGCTAACCGCCTTCAATTTTTTAGCAGTCACAGAGGTGAACTGCTAAGCTAAGGACAATTTAATCAAATCCCCAAACTTGTCAATCAAAAAGTGAGAGTGCTAAAAAATACTGCGCTGGGCTGCAGATGCTAATCCTCACTCTAAATATTCAGTAGAAACCAGCACTGAAAACTTGTACTGATTAAACAGTAGCCATCACAAACAAGAGTCCCTACCCCATTAGTTACCGTCACTATGCCGTTACCTTGTGGTTACAAAAGTAACGGCAAGGTGACCGCATCGTGATGACAAACACTGGGGATGAAGAGGATACGTCGCCGGAGCAGTGCACGAGCGAGTTGGAGCTTATTGTACTATAATGAGTTGAGGTTATGACGATTTAGGGCGGGATGATTTTGTTCTCAGAATACCTTGGAATCTGTAAGGGAAATGTCTTGGTTGGAATCCTTTTATGAGTAGCCGATTTTGCCTGGGCAATCAACTATAGGAAAGCTTTCAAGCTCTTATGTCCAAGATATTTGGAGGGGGGAAATGCCTTGAACGAAAAAAGTATTTTTCCAGAACGCGAAATATTGATTGACAAAAACAAGCTCCTTCCCAGAATGACCTAAAATAAGGGAACCTTTTCATTCAATGAGCCATTTCCTCTGTTCTGGGACTGCCTCCAAACCGAATGCAAGTATCCCAAACCAAGGAGAAATCATGGCCGACAAAACTTTGATCTGCAAAGACTGCTCAAAGGAATTCATCTTCACAGACGGAGAACAAGAATTCTACAAAGAAAAGGGTCTCACCAATGAGCCTCAGCGTTGCCCAGAGTGCCGCAAAGCAAAGAAGCAACAATACAACCGTAACAACTATGACCGTCGCTTCTAATAGCGATTGCCAATAATCAATGCCGTCGTCCTTCGGGGTGACGGCTTTTTTTTGTGGCTTCATTTAACCGGGCTTAAGGTGCTTGATGACCGCATCCTGAGTCCCTAAGAGGTATGGAGTCCGGGAGTTATCTGGCTATGAAACCTGGCCTTTCATCGTGCGAAGAGGAGTGATTCCAATTCGATTCAGGTTAGAATGCCAGCCACCCAATCCCTGTTTGCCCAGAGAGCACATCCACCCTCGCCCTCTTTGAGAAGATGATGATTTTCCCGGATATTGCGCAGGAAATCTGAGTTCAGGGCATCGCGCAGACTTCCATAGCGTAAATCTGTATCCGAAAAAGGCGCAAATGGGCAGGGTTCGACCTTTCCGGAGGGATTGATGTGCAGAAAACCGCGTCCAGCCGCCAGGCAGCCATCATATTGATCTTCATCTCCGGGGAAAGCAATGAACAATCCAGGCAGAGACTGGCATAATGCCTCCACTCTGCCCATGAGTTCGGCTTTCTGTTGGTTGCTGAGCACCAGATGTTCACTGCCTTCTGCCACTGGCACATACTCCACATAGAAAAAGAGCTTTGCCCCCTGCTCCAGACGCCTTTTAGCAAACGCTTCGCTTAGCACAGTATCATAATTACGTGATGTTAGGGTGATGGAATTTCCCCAGAATATTTGCAGACGGCTCAAATCTGAACAGATCTGGGCATAGTTGGCGTACACACCCTGTCCGCGGCGCTCATCTGTCTCTGCCGCATCACCTTCCAGACTGATCACAGGTATCAGATTGGGACGTTTGGCAAAGAACTCCGCATATTCTGGGGTCAAAGCCAAGCCATTGCTAAAGATCGGAAAGATGATTTTCTGATGGGTGCCAGCCAGTTCCAATACCTCGCGACGCAAGAGTGGCTCTCCACCCGCCAGCATCACTATTGATATGCCCAGATCATCCGCTTCTGCCAGGATTTCACCAAATCTTTCCGTACTCAATTCTGCATCATCGGATTTATGGATTAGCTTGGAATAGCATCCAGCACAATTCAACATACATCTCCTGGTGATGCTGATGATAAGTAGTGGAGGGACATCCAGGCCTTGTTTTGCATGATTACGTCTTCGCATACTGGCGGCTTTCTGATTGAGCAGGGCTGAAAGGAAGAATGGGAGTTTCCCTGGAATAGATGTCATCAGACGCCGGGCTCTGGAGAACTCTGATATAATATTGTTATCAAAGCATTTACTATGTTGTGCTTGCATACCTCAATCCTATTGTTTAGTTACGCTCAATATTTTCAATAAGCTCCCCATGTCAAGATATTTTTACAAGTGTTTCAGGGATATGCTCTGCAGAATAGTAGAAACTTATCCAAGCACAATTCCGCAATCAGAGGAAGATAGGCTATAGAGAGAGTGCTCCGGGAATGAAGCCCAGAGCTTGATATCCAATATTCTTTCTAACATGAACTTAGCAAAAAAGTGGTTGACAGAAGTCACCATCGTAGATATCAGGACTTCAAATAAATCACGAGGATAGCTAAGACATTATGATTCAATCTTTAGAACTCTCCTGCTTTCTCAAAGAGGAACGAGTGTTGGATCTGGTTCCCTGCAGTAAGGAAGACCTGATGGAAATCATGCTTACCCTGCTTTTGCAAGACCCAGCAATCAAGGATCCTGCTGCTGTGCGCCGGGCAGTCTTGGAGCGGGAACACAAAGCCAGCACGGCTATTGGCAATTCAATCGCCATTCCCCACGGACGCAGTGCAGGAGCAGAAGGATTTGTGGTTGCCTTTGCCAGAATCAAAGACGGGATGGATTTTGAGAGTGACGATGGCAATCCAGTCAAGCTGGTGTTCATGATTGTGGCTTCTGATCAGCAGGATAAGGAATACATCAAACTGCTGTCCAGATTGATGTTGCGTCTTCGGAATCCCGAGTTTATCGATGCTATGTTGATGGCCAAAAACAGTCAGGAAATGTATAATCTTTTAAAAACTACACGTTAAGCACTCCCTTGAATAGCACGCACCTACTTTCGTTCTTTGGTTTTTGTCTCTTGTTTTCAATTCTGACGGGACGCGGAGCTTCATACCTCAAAGTCCCAATCATTGTTGGTTATATCATTACCGGAGCTCTCTTTGGCCCCTCAATCCTGCATTATGTAAGCGACCTGGAATTGAATCAATTGGCCTTTGTGAACGTCATCACCCTGGCTTTAATTGGCTTCAACATTGGTAGTGAACTGCGATTCCGGCAGCTTCGTAAAATGGGCAAAAAGATCATTATCATCGTGCTGATGGAAGCCAGTATCGCATTTATAGTAACTGGAATCGCCACCACGCTTGTGCTGAAAAGCATCCCCATGGGCATCATCTATGGAGCTCTGGCTTGCGCTACTGCACCGGCGGGGACAATTGATGTGATTCGCCAATATCAGGCAAAGGGCGAGCTTACCTCAACCCTGTTTGCTGTAATGGGTCTGGACGATATCTTTGCCCTGATTCTGTATTCTCTGGCCATCCCCATAGCCGGCATTATGTTGGGATCCAAGGAAGTAAGTGTGAGCATCGCTCTGTTGCATTCCTTGTGGGACATCGGCCTGGAATTGATTTTGGGAGCAGCTTTCGGTGTTCTTCTGGTACGTATCGGAAGGTTCTTGCACGATCAATCTCTCTTCCTGATATTTTCCCTGGGCAGCATCTTCCTGATGTGCTCGCTGGCTGAGCTCTTCAGCATCTCCCCCATCCTGCTTTGCATGAGTGCAGCGATAATTATGACAAACACTAATGGCATCATTACGCGTAAGTTCACAAATGCCCTCACGCAATGGTCTCCTCCAGTGTATCTGATGTTCTTTGTCTTGATCGGTACCAAATTGGATTTTGGGATGATTCAAAACTACGCATTACTAATTGTTTGTTACATCGTGTTTCGCTCTTTGGGAAAATACTTTGGGGCTTTCTGGGGTGGCAAACTTGCCAAAGCTTCCAGCTCTGTAACCCGGAATCTTGGCTTTACCTTGCTTTCTCAAGCCGGGGTTGCAATTGGACTTACCCTCGGAGCGGCAAGAGTGCTGTTCGATCTGAAGCTTGAAACAGAAGCTAGACAGATCATCAGCGTGATGACCGCCACAACCTTTTTGATCATGTTGTTGGGGCCAATTCTGGTGAAATACGGTTTGGGACGCGCCAACGAGTTGAAAGTAAAGGATTAAGGAGTCACTTTATGTACATGATATTGCAGCTGCACAATGATAAATACCTTGATGATGTAATCCTTGCCCTGGCAGAAGCGGGAATTGCAGATACAATCGTTCTATCCGGAGAAAGCCTGGGACAAAAAATGCTCTATGACATTCCCCTGTTTGTCAGCTTTCAGGATACTGCCGCGATGCGTACAGGATATGGAAACGTGATCATGGGTCCTGCAGAAGAAGAGGAAGTGATGTTTGCCCTGGAAGAACTGAAGAACTCCGGGCTGGATCTTCTGCAGAAGAAGCTTGCGACGATCTATCTTTTACCCGTTGAGCGAATTATCAGCTAAGTTGCTTGGAGTTATCCCCAGAAGGCTTTCAGAGCATCAATGAAGGCATTGTTGTCCTCCGGGCAGGATATTGTTACCCTAAGGCAGTTTCTCAGGCGGGGATGAGCTCCCACATCACGTACTGCGATCTCATTCTCCTTGAGATTGTCAAACACAACCTTGCTGCAATCTCCCAGATTCAGAGTCAGGAAATTGGTGGCAGAGGGATATACAATCAGGCTTGGCAGCTTCTCCAATCTTTTCAGCATATCTTCCCGCTGCTTCAGAACCATAGCTATCTGCTCCGCAAAGACCTGTTGATTCTCCAATATACTCAGCACGAAGCTTTGGGTTAGGATGCTCAGGTGGAAGGTGCTGAACACCTTCTTGAGTTCCTGAATGTTTTCAGGTGATGAGATTGCATAACCAAAACGAAGTCCCGCTGACGAAAAGGCTTTGGAAAAGCTGCGCACCAAAACAAGATTGGGATGCCTTTCCAGCTCATTAACGAAGCTAGCCCGGGAAAACTCGAAGTATGTTTCATCCACCACCACCAGCTTGTCTGGCAGAGCCTGGATAATGGTCAATAGTTGTTCCCTGGCGAAGAGATTCCCCGTTGGATTATTGGGATTGCAGAGGATGGCAACCCGGCAATTGGGATCACTAGCCTTTTGGATATATGCTTCAGTATCGAAACTGAAATCTTCCTGCAAATCCAAAAACCTGATCTTCAAGCCCACAGCCAGGGCAAAGGTCTTGTAGTCAAAATAGGAGGGTGCCAAAGATAGAGCAAAGGATTGATCATTCTCCCTAACCGCAACAAAGATGTGATACAGGATATCATCAGCTCCATTTCCCCACAGTAAGTTCTCTTCGCTCAATCCTGCCCCCACGTAGGTGCTCAGAGCCTTCCGGAGTTCAGCGCTGCCATCCGAGAAGTAGCGATTCAGATGCACCTTTTCCATCCGGTTGATAAAGCTATTCCGGATTTGTGGAAAAGGATCCAGACAGCTCTCGTTCAGGCACATCATCCGCTTTTTGAACGGGACATTGACCTGCGCAGCTTTGAGTTCAGCCAGATCACTTCTAAAAATGCTCATCAATCCTCCCCCATTCAGTATTTTCGAACTCGATGAATCGGCAGTAAACGTGTGTACAAAGCCAGCCTTATTTCTTAGATTTGATGCCCAGGATCTGGCTCTTGATCCATCTCCAGTTCAGGATTATGTGGATTATCGCCA
>JALNYD010000071.1 GCA_023230025.1 Candidatus Cloacimonadota bacterium
GGCCGGTTTCAGTTCCTTTGCCGGGCGTGATCCCAAGCATATTTACTACCCGGATTATCTTCAAGGCAGATACTATGTCCAGTCCAATTATGCCCATCCTGAAAGTCCTATCTATAGCTGTCCGACTGAGGATACACGCAGAGAAAACTGGCAGGAACTTATTATCGCGGGGGATTCCAGACCGATTGATGATTATCTGATCCTGAATGACTATTTGGTGATACTATATCGGGAAGAGGGCTTTGATGCTTTTGCCATTCACGATCGTCTGAGCGGGAATCTACTTTATACATATAAACCTGGACAGACTTCTGACCTGGCGTTTTGGCACAATCCTGATCCTGATATCACTAGTTTTACGTTCACGCTGGAAAACTCGCTAATCCCAACTACCATATATAAATACCATATTCCGGAAGCAAGACTGGAACTGCTTTATCAGTATCCCCAGAAAGTCTCCCGAGATTACTCAGATTACCACAGCGAAGTCCATTGGGTATCGACTCCAGATGGCAGCAAAATCCCATTGAGCCTGGTGTATAAAAAACAGGATCATGAGGGTCCCCGCCCATTATGGCTATATGGCTATGGTGCGTATGGCAGTTGCGAAGACCCATATTTTTCTCATAGCAGGTTTTCTCTTTTAGATCGGGGCTTAATCTATGCTGTGGCGCATGTTCGGGGTGGGGGAGAGCTTGGCACTGCCTGGTATGAAGCGGGTAAGAAGCAGAACAAAATGAATAGCTTCACAGATTTTATCGCTTGCATGGACTATTTGATCGAGCATGGTTACACAACAGCACAGCAGATGGTGATCGAAGGTGGCAGCGCAGGCGGACTTCTGGTGGGAGCTGTGGCGAATATGGCTGCTGATAAGTGTTCCGTAGTGATTGCTGACGTACCTTTTGTTGATGCAGTAAATACCATGCTGGATGATTCTCTGCCGCTAACTGTCCAGGAATATGAAGAATGGGGAAATCCGGGGGATCAGGAAGCCTTTGCTTACCTCCTTGGCTATAGTCCATACGAAAATGTGCGTCCGCAGGAGTATCCTGCCTTTTTGATCTCAGCAGGATGGAACGACACCCGGGTGGGATATTGGGAGGCCTTGAAGTGGACTCAGAAGCTGCGCAAAAACCAGCTTGGCACCAATCCCATCGTCTTCAGGCTCAACCGTAATGAAGGGCATCTGGGTAGTACTGATCGCTATGCTTCCTTGCGCCAGTATGCAGAGACGATGGCCTTTGCCCTCAGTATGATTTCTGTAAAATAGTAGCGTTGAATCAGGATTGCTCTCCCGGCAGAACTTCGTGTATCAATAGCGCTACGGTGATGGTTTCACCGGTGGGTAAAGCTGGGAGGTATATACCTTGAAGTATTCAAAGAAAAAGGCATGCCGCTGTGGCATGCCCTTGATTGAATCATCGTATCTCTATTACAAGTAACGTTTTACTACTTCCAGTACTTCTGGAAGATCCATCCCGATATTCTTGAGATGTTCCAGGGTGGGAACTCCCTCAGGAGTCCAGCCTTTGCGTTCATAAACCGCATCAATCAGCTGTTGATATTGATCTTCGCGGTATCTGCGAGTGATCTCCATTTTCTCCGCAACACTCTTTCCAGTGGGATCAACGCCGATTTTGTTTTTCATCAGGTTATCATAACGTTCCTGACGGGAGAGGTATTCCTCCTCAGTTACAGGCCCTACTGCGCGGTATGGCGGGATATCGTCGATCCGGCGTCCACCGCCCATACGCATGCAGAATACCTTCTGGAAGTTATAGACTCTTTCGCTTTGGCGAATCAGTTCATGCTTATCCATCGGTTTGCCGGTGATGGCTTTGTAGATATCCACATAGTTTTGCACGTGCTCTGGAACTTTTGCCGGTTCATCAGTTTGGGCGTTATTTGCAGGTTCAATATCGTTCCAGGGTAGTTTGCACAGACCCTGGAGGCCAAACCAGGTGCGGAACATCGGGAAATAGTGCAATGCTTCTGCTTTATCCTTGAAAGTGGGGATGTGGTTATTGACCATATCCATAAAGATCAGCCAGGCTTCATCGTGCTGGGGGCCTTTCAGGGCAAGAGTGTATCCGCCTTGTTGAGCGAGGGATTCCTTGCTCATATACTGGGAGTATTCCAGCCCCTTGGCTTCCATTCCGATGTCCTGCAGGAACTTGGGATCTGCACCAAACTGCTCGGCAAAGATCTTTTTCATGCGACGCACACCCTGACCAACAGTCAGGCCAAATCCTTCACCCCGAGCCATTTGATGTAGCAATTCCAGCGCAGCGTCTGCATTACCCCAGTTGAGTTCCAGTCCACCGGTGCGTTCTTTGTTCAGGATGCCATTTTCATAGCATTCCATGACAAAGGCAACGCTGGTACCAAAAGAGATTGTATCCAAGCCATAGGTATCGCAGTAGAAATTGATCTCCACCACATCTTTGGGATCCCATACGCAGATATTAGAGCCACAACCTCCAGCAGTTTCATATTCCGGGCCATCAACGCATACAGGCTGACCTTTGTAGGGGCCTGTACGAGGTTTGAAGTTATCCACAGCCTTGCAACAGGACAGGGAACAACCATACCAGCAACCATCTGCCATGCCCTGAGTAAAGAGCTTGGTGAACTCACGAGAATGCAAGCCTTCGGCTTCCGGCATTTGGCCATATTTAAAGTTACGGATCGGCAGGAGGTCATAATCATTCATGATCTCCATCAAGTGAGCGGTGCCTACCTGATGCATGCGGCATTGATCGGCATCTCCTACCTCAATTTCCTTGTGCAATTTCAGCCCGGTCTTCTGCAATGTGGGCAGATCGGCAGGATCATTTTTGTCCACTGAGAGTCCGGAATACTTCACCACCAAGGCTTTGATGCTCTTATCCCGAAACACTGTTCCGGTGCCTCCGCGTCCGGCTTGTTTAAGGCGAGCTACTTTGCGGCGTTTATCCCAAAAGGAAAAATTGAGGCAGGTGATCAAAACGTGATCGGAGGCAGAGCCTGATGAAACCACGGAAACATGCTGCAGATGCTCTTCAGACCCGGCAAATTCTTTGTGCAGCTCCTCGGCCAGGATATGGCTGTTAATCACTTTATCTGGGGCGCTGAGGATCTGCACGATGCCTTTGTCACCATCGATGAATACTATAACGTCCTCGTCAGCTTTGCCCTGAAGCTCCAGAGCATCAAAACCGGCAAACTTTGTATAGGGACCAAAGTGTCCGCCCACGTTACAATCAACAGGAATACCGGTAAGGGGGGAGATTGTGGTCACGATGGATTTGCCACTGCCGGGATAGGATGTATTGCCACACAACGGGCCAAAGGCGATACAGATCTCATTTTCCGGATCGTTCCACTTTGTGTTGTCATTCACGCCATGCCACATGAGGTATAGATCAAAGCCTTTTCCACCCACGAACTTATCGATCATCATATCTGTTACGGGCTTTTCTTTGATTACCTTGTCTCCAACATTTACATATAGCGTACGCTTGTTGTATCCCCGTACTATGGGTTTGAGTTCGTATTTGTACTCTGCTAAAACTTTTCGTTGCATTATCTTGACTCCTTATTCCTGAACTACTGCCAAAGCATCAGCCGGGCATGTCTTAACGCAGGCTCCGCAGGCTATGCATTTGAAGGGATTGTGTTTGCCAAAAGCTGTTCGCATTGAATTTGTGGGGCAAGCAGCTACGCACATAAGGCAGCCGATACACAGATTGCGGGAAATCATAACCACACCTTGATTGTTTACGGTGATGGCGCAGGTGGGACAAACCGCTACGCAGGCCTGACATTGATTGCAGACATTCATGTCCGGTGGGTTGGTTTCGTCGTGAATCTGGATGCAGGAAAGCTCCGGATTATCCTCTTTAAAGAAGAGACTTGAACAAGTGCTCTCGCATACGTGGCAGGAGATGCACTTTTCCGGATAGGTTTTCAACACTTTCATCGCCTTGTTCTCCTATGATTTTCTCATTATGCTCATTCTTACAATTGGCCGTATTTAGGTCAAGACGTTTTTTCAGGGGGGCGGAAGTTTACCTGGCATTCTGAAGATGATTGAGAGGAGCAGAATCGTTTTTTCACGATTTGCTTGACATAAGATGCCCATCCAAATCTTAAGTAAAGCACATAGAGATGAAAGCAAAGAATTCCCTAATCCTGCTATTTGCCCTGGCTATCAGCCTGATCAGTGCTCAATTGGAGCCAAATACTGCTGCGTCTGCTCCATCCGACAGTCTTTTTGCCGATAGCCTGAAGATTGATATAGACGGCAAATCCAGGTTGGATTCCCTTTTCTACGAGGCTGATAGCATTCGCGCATACTATGCTGAAGAGCAGATCTATCTATATGGCAATACAAGCATCAATTATGGCCAATCCAACATTCAGGCAGATTCCTTGTTCATTGATCTCAAAAAAGAGCAGGCCAATACTTGGGGGCCTACTTTGCTGCAGGATGGTGACCAACTGCTGATCGGCTCGGATGTTCGATATGATGTTCGGAGTCAGACTGGGATATTGGCTCAGGGTCAGAGCTTTATCGAGAATGGTTATTATGATGGACACGAAATCCGCAAGATAAGCTCCAATGTGTATGATATTGATGGTGGCAGTTTTACTACCTGTGATCTGGAAGAGCCTAGCTATTGGTTCTGGGCAAAAGCAATGCGGATCTATCAACGGGACAAAGTGGTCGGCAAGCATGTGCTGGCCTACGTGAACCATCTACCCATTTTCTATTTCCCCTTTGTTACGATGAGTATCAAGCGTGGGCGGCAACCGGGTTTTCTAATCCCGGAGCCTGGCTATAACAATATTGATGGCAAGTATATCAAGGATCTGGCTTATTATTACCCTTACAAGGATTTTGCTGATCTGATTCTGGGCTTGGATCTGAAGGAAAAGACAGGATGGAAGACCAATTTCCGCAGCGAATACATCCGCAGGTATTACTACAGTGGCAGTCTCAAAGCCAGCTATCAGAAGAACATCAACAGCGCCGGAACCACCTTTGACTGGTCACTTCGGGGAAACCATCATCACGATCTACCGGAAAAGAGCTCGCTGGATGTATCTCTTGATTTCGTAAGTAACAAACGTATCTTCGAGAGCAGTGATCTCGTAGATGAATCTCTGGCACAATGGCTTACATCCAGTATCTCATACCGCAAGCCGATTGGTAATACTTATTTTAATGCTGGTGCTGTCTATAATCAGGATTTGATCAATGATACAGCCAATCTGAATCTGCCAACTATGAGTTGGTCATTACCCAGCCGACCCTTCTATGAGTTGTTCAAGGGGAAAAGCGATGCCTGGTATAGCAATCTGAGCTTCTATTACAATACCCGGCTTGATCATACCGGGAATATTCGCAAGTCTGATCCGGCATTCAGTGATTACATCTGGGAAAACACGATTGATCCTGCTGATTCCACCCGCTATGTGGTGGAGCACCATGCCGGATTGAAGCAAATGCTGGGAATCACAAACAACTATAACTACCGGGGTTGGCTGAATCTGAGGCAAAGCATGGATTATTCTGAGGCTTGGTACGATCGGGACAAAAAAGATCATAAATGGGTGAGAGGTAATGACTATTCGGCTTCGCTGAATGGCAGTTTTAATCTTTATGGCATCCGCAATTTTGAGACTGGCCCCATTAGCGCAATCCGCCATACCCTTAGCCCTTCCATCGGTCTCACCTATCTGCCCGATTTCTGCGATAACCAGGTGTATTACAGCTTTGGCGGCATTTCTCTAAAACAGGGTGATAAGCAAGCAAACTTGAATCTGGGCATAGATCAGAAGTGGCAGTTAAAACTGGGCAGGGATCGTGATGTCCGCAAGCTCAACGAGCTGTTTACCTGGAGTAGCAGGATTTCAGCAAACTTGTTCAAAGATGATAAACGCTTTGGCAACTTCAGTCACTCGCTTGCTTTCCGTCCCGGGACTTTTGATATTGGCAAGATTCAGAACAACGGATTTAAGCTTGATGCTCTCAAATTGGGTTATGCTGCCCAATTGAATCTTTCGCAGGATACTTACCGAATGCAGTTTGATGATCTGGCAATTCAGCAACAGTACTTCACTCACAGCATATCACTAAGCGGGACTACCCCTTACAATGACTACTTTGTTGCTCCCCAAAACCGTACTTTTCAGGTCTTTGGTCAGCAGCAAAGTCAGGATGACACCCAGACTTCACAAGTGAACAACAACTGGAGTCTGAGTATTGTGCATGATCTCTATGCACCCAAGACCTTGCTAAATCCAGACAGCCAGAATCTGCGTCTGAACGCCCTTTTGAATCTGACCAAAAACTACAGTCTGAGCTACAACAATTACTACAATCTCAAAACAAATCAACTTATATCCCAGGGACTTAGCATCAGTAGAGACCTGCATTGCTGGAAACTGGATATCACTTTTACCAAACGTAATGAGTATTGGGATTACCGGATCATCTTCTTCAACAAGCAGTTCCCGGAAGCCCTGAGGTTCCAAACCCGTGATAGCAAAAGGTATTAATCGCGCTGTTTTTCTGGATCGGGATGGCACAATTTCTCCCGATCAATTCGGTTACATCAAGGATCCCTCAATTTATCATCTGTATCCGCAAACCGGTGAGGCTCTTCGCATCATGCAAAGCCTGGGTTACCGGATAATCATCGTTACAAATCAAAGCGGAATTGCCCGGGGTTATCTGACTCTGGAAGAGCTGGGAAAAGTGCATCAGAAGATGCGTGATCTGCTGCTTGGTGAAGGTGTGAAGCTGGATGCCATTTACTTCTCGCCCTATCACATTGAGGGCTTTGTAGAACCCTTCAATATCAACCATGAAGACCGTAAACCTGGCATCGGGATGTTCAAGCGTGCCCGCAGAGAGTTTGAACTTGATCCAGGCCAAAGCTTTATGATAGGTGACCGGGCTTCAGATGTAGGTTTTGCCAGCAGAGCAGGCTTGAAAAGCATTCTCCTGCTCACGGGAAATGGTCAGGAAGAGATGCAACTCATACTCCAGGATCACGAGCGGCTACACCCGGATTTTGTAGCTGAGAACATCCTTTCTGCGGCTCAGATGATTCAGAGATTCTACCCGTGAAGTTTATTGCTACATACAGCAAGGAAAAGTTCCAGAACTTCAGCCTGGATTCTCAGATCAAAGCCCTGAACAAGCTGCTTAAAGCCCTGGAAGATAATCTCAATATTCCTGATGAATATCAGCGAGTCCTTGGCACAATCATGGAATTGAGCAGTTTATGCCGGGAAGCTCTGCCCGGAAGATTATCTGCTGTTATCCAGGGTTTGAACTCCGATCCCTATCGTAGCCTTCGCGCTTTGGCACAGTACTTTGGCGATGCCAGCTACAAGGACAATCAGATATCCTTACGCACGGGTGATGGAGCCAGGGCAGTATCCTGGGAGGATTTGCAAAGGTCTGCTCAGATCACTTTGATTGCAGATAACTTGCGGAGTGTATTCAATGTTGGTTCTCTATTCAGGCTATGCGAATGCTTGCAAATAAATGAGTTGGTACTCTGTGGCATCACTCCCGACCCCAGCCATCCAAATATGGCAAAAACCGCTTTGGGTACCATGGGCAAAGTCAAGTGGCGCAAAGTAGAAGATACCAGGCAAGTAATAGATGAATTAAGAAACAAAGCTTACACCATATATGCCCTGGAGACTGCTGAACCTTCGCACTCGGCATTTGAAGTTCATTATTCCCTACCCCTTGCTCTGGTGGTGGGCAATGAAGCCCTTGGTATATCGGAATCCACTCTGGCTCTATGTGATAGCATTATTCACCTTCCCGTATTGGGGTGGAAAAACTCCCTGAATGTGTCGGTTGCCACCTCAATCGCCATTTATCAGATCATGTTTGGAGATCATCATGGATAACAATCAGTATTTCAATCAATTACTGGCTTTTCTGCACGATAACACAGCCCTCTGGCAAGCTACTATCATATCTACCGATGGTTCTTCACCTGCTCATGCGGGGATGAAAATGTTGATTCCCGCTCACACCGCTCCCTTCGGAAATTTAGGGGGAGGAGAACTGGAGCACAAGATCATTGCCTACGTGTTGGGAACTGCTCCTGATCAAGCTCTGACTATCAGCTTTGATCTCAGCGGCCAGACTCTGGATAGTCTTACTCCCACAGGTATGATGTGCGGAGGACAGGCTACAGTGTTCATCGAAGCGCTGCATATGCCTCAGAAGCTGTATATCATCGGAGCCGGTCATTGTGGGAAAGCTTTGGGCAGGTTGGCCAGGCAATGCGGATTCTATGTGCATTTTGTGGATAATCGTGAAGAATCACTGGCTATGGAACTCCGTGAATATGGTCATCAGATATGCCTTAGTGACTATTCCGATATCTCTGAAGCAGTGGATTTTGGCCCCAGTAGCTGGATCGTGATTATGACTCATGGCCACACTCACGATAAGGAAGTATTGCAACAATGTCTCCGGCAGCCTTATCGCTATCTGGGCATGATCGGCTCACGCCACAAAGTTGCTGAGACCTTTGCCAAACTCAAAGATCAAGGTTTCACCGAAGCAGAGCTATCCCGTGTCCATGCTCCAATCGGAATCAGAATCGGCAGCCAAAGCCCCGATGAAATTGCAATTAGCATCATGGCAGAGATCATCCGGGAACTCAGACTGAGCTAAGTAATTGGAGTAGATACCGATCTGGGTAGTCAGGGCTTACTCACATGAAGAAGATCATTCACATTGACATGGACGCCTATTTTGCCGCTATTGAGATTCGCGAGAATCCTTCACTGAAGGGTAAGTGTGTGATAGTGGGGGGATCGCCAAACAGCCGGGGTGTGGTTTCCACCTGTTCATACGAAGCCAGGAAGTATGGCATCCATAGCGGTATGAGTTCTTATCAGGCCTGGAATCTTTGTCCTCACGCGGTTTTTGTGCATAGCTCCTTCAATTTATACAAAGAGGTGAGTGCACAGATTCGTGATATATTCTACAGCGTAACCGATAAGGTGGAGCCGATGAGTTTGGATGAAGCCTATCTGGATGTTACCCAGAACAAGCTGGGAGAAGATGATCCCGTCAAAATCGCCCAATGGATCAAGGATGAGGTGTTAAAGCAAACCAGGCTTACCTGTTCTGCGGGAGTATCTTACAACAAGTTCTTAGCCAAGATTGGTTCTGATTTACACAAACCCGATGGCCTCACAGTGATTAATCCAGAAGATGTTCAGAGGATTATGTTTGCCTTGCCGATCGGCAAATTCCACGGCATCGGCAAGGTCACTGCAGCCCGCATGAAGAAGATGGGCATTCATAATGGGGAAGATCTCTTCAAGCGTGACCTGAAGGAACTGATCAGATATTTTGGTAAAGCCGGATTCTTCTATTACAATGTTGTACGTGGGATTGATAATCGTGAATTGCATACCAGTTGGGAACCTAAATCAATATCCTGTGAAAGTACCTTCTATGAAGATATCGGCGATGTAGATGAGCTGCTTCAACAGTTGCGCCGCTTGTGTGATAAGCTGGCAACCCGGATGAGTATGAAGAAATTGCAGGGATTGAACCTGGTATTGAAGCTGAAATATGACAATTTTGAGATCAATAGCCGCAGTATCTCTTTGCCAAACATGACTAACGAGCGTGAAATCCTGTATCAATATGCTGAGCAGTTATTGGTGGCAAATTGGGATGCAACCCGGAAGGTGAGGCTGATTGGCATTGGAGTGGGCAAACTGGATAATCAATTGGATGGCGAACAGATCAGCTTGTTCTAAAGTAATGTCCTGATTCTATTACAGCCTTGTTCTTGCCCATTGCTTGTGGTCACGATGCGGTCACAATGCCGTTACTTTTGTGACCACAAGGTAACGGCATCGTGATGATAACTAATGGGTATGTAACGGAGCTTTCCGAAGCTCCGATAACAAACAAACGGGTATGTAACGGAGCTTTCCGAAGCTCCGATAACAAACAAACGATTATGTAATGGAGCTTTCCGAAGCTCCGATAACAAACAAACGGGTATGTAATGGAGCTTTCCGAAGCTCCGATCAAATAACAAATGAGCTAAAGCGAGTGCCCAAAAAAGTGATGCAGATGCTCGCGAATCTCCTCTGGGCTTTGACAATGGTTGATCTTATTCCGCAGATCCGCCCCTCCTGGAAGGCCTTTGCTGTAGTGACACAATTGAGAGCGCATTTCCCGTACGACCACATCTTCACGTTTGTTTTGCAAGGCATAATCAAGATGCTGAAGGGCAGTTTTGAAGAGATCATTCTTTGTGATGGGAGCATAATCGCCAGTGGCAATGAAATCCTTGATTTGTTTGAATATCCAGGGTTTGCCCAAAGCTCCCCGACCGATCATAATGCCATCACAGCCAGTGCCCTGACGCATTTGAGCAGCAGATTCAGGGCTGTGCACATCGCCATTACCGATCAGAGGGATGCTGAGAGCTTCCTTGAGGAGGTGGATATGTTCCCAATTGCTTAGTCCTGAAAACATCTGCCTGGAGGTGCGTGGATGCAGGCAAAGTTGATCAGCTCCGGCATCCTGCATTCTTAGCCCAAAATCAAGGTAGTTGATGGAGTCTGAATCCCATCCGCTGCGAAACTTGACAGAGAGGGGTATCCTGCCCTCCAGTGCCTGTTTTACCGCTCTCACTATATCGCTGGCTCTGGCAGGATCTTTCATCAAAGCTGATCCTGCTCCTCGCTTAACGACCTTTTTCACCGGGCAACCCATATTGATATCCACCCAATCCGGGGAGAGATCAATCAAAAAAGTGGCAGCTTTTGCCATGATCGTGGCATCGGAACCAAACAACTGAATCACGAAGGGACGTTCATATTCACTAAAGCGAATGAAATCAATGGTTTTGCGTGAATCGCGGATCAAACCATCGGCTGATACCATTTCACTGACCAGGAAATCGACAGACCAATGCTTGCAGAGTTTGCGAAAGGCCTGATCTGTGTATCCGGCAAGGGGTGCAAGATATAAAGGAATATCAGGCAAGGTGGTAGATACTCTTGATGTTTGT
>JALNYD010000072.1 GCA_023230025.1 Candidatus Cloacimonadota bacterium
CCCAGAATGTTAAAGACTTCAATCTTCACATGAGCAGATTCTTTGAGAGCGAAGCGCACTGTTGTATTGGGATTGAAGGGATTGGGGTAGTTGCCTTGCAAAGCGGTTACTGCGGGGCTGTGATTGTCCTGGTTACTTACAGGAGTAGCACTACCCATGAGAGGTATGTTTACACTGGAAGCATTGGGATCATCCGAAACAACGATCAGATAGCCGGCAAACACACCCTCTTCGGTGGGTCTGAAGGCTATGTTCAGATCCATGCTTTCTCCTGCTGGCAACACGTAGTTCATGAAGCGCAAGGGTGGATCAGATTCTTCATCCAGAGAGTAGGGCGAAGGAATCTGCAGTGTCCCAATCATGTTTGCATCTCCTGTATTGGAGAAGCTGAAGGGGAGGATTACTTCACCACCAATGTCCGAATTGCCAAAATCAAGGTTTGTTTGAACAATAGTCAGAATTGGACTACCTGTATTGATATCATCGGCTGGGAATACAACTTCATCAACCCAGACGCAATCGGAACCAGCAGATGTGGAGCTATCTTTCATATACTCCCAACGGTAGGTATTGGTACCGGCTGCGACCATGTAGCTGACCTGAGTCCAGATCTCATCAATACCGCTCCAGCTTCCTTTGAGTTGATTATTGATGTAGAACTTCATGAAATCGCGGTTGGCTTCGCTGGACATCTTTTTCCAGAAGGAGACTATGCCATCAGCAGGATTGGTCATGGTTATGCTAAGGCCGGTAGCTTGATTGTGGCCGATGGCTGCGCTTTGTGCCGCAAAATTGCCCTCATAACCCCCAGGAGTGGTAATCCAATCGCCACCAGTGAAGTTCCATGGGAAGTTACCAAAACCGCTTTCAAAGTTCTCCAGCAGGATGCCCACCACAACGTTATATATATTGGTCACAGTGTATTCACCCATGCTGGCAATTGCCATGATCTGGATTGTTGTGCCAGGAGTTACCAGTGAAGACAGAGTAACTTCATTTGCCATTGAGTACGAACCATTGATCATTAGTGGATCAAAGTCGTTGGTTATGGGGTTCAGGAGATGATCTCCACCATTGATGATCAGCGTAGTAGTTATCTCTGGAGTTTCGGCATGACCGACATTCGTGAAGGGGATATTGATGAGGAAGGTTTCCCCAGGATCAATCCGGCCATTGTTATCTCCCATGCTGTCTTCAACCTGGAAGTAACCCCAATCCAAAGCTGGAGCATTGATGGTAATGCTTTGATCAGAAGTGAACTCCTCACCATCGGCGATACTTACAACCACTGTGTAGTTTGCGACATATTGATCAGGAGCATTGCTGGCAATCTGCATAGTGACACCAGTTGTGGTGCTGCTCGTGGTATTGGCGGCTATGGCGTCGATCAATTCTGGCTCTCCGGTAAAGCTGAGGTAAGGATCGGTGGTCTGGATATAAACGCTGACTTCTTGAGCAGGATCATTGCCAACGTTCTCCATATCAACCTGAACGGTTACCAATTCTCCATAGTTAGCAGGGATTCCATTATTTACAGTTACTCCAGTTACGATCAGGTATGGACCTTCCGCCGGGAGAACTTCCACAGTTCCCAGATGGGTGATCTTGTTGTGAGCAGTAATCGTGAGAGTAAGATTCATGGGCTGGTCTGGAAGAATATCAAGAGTGATCAGTGCAGTTCCTGCGGCATCAGCGATTGCCTTGCCATAGATCTGACCATCAGCAGAAAGAGTAAGCCGGGCATTGGCTTCGGTTTGCACCAGAAGACTGCTCATCCCAATCAAAAGGACGGGGTTGTATTCAGCAGTCATAACAGTGGGAGTTGCGCTGCGCATCATCAAAGAAGCATCACCAAAGATCGTCCAGCATTTATACTCGCTGGCGCCGCTGGTGCCATATACTTCGATCATCTTGGATGCACCATTGAAGTACAGACCACCAACAGTTGTTTTTGCTTCGGCTATCAGCAGATCTGTGATCTCATCCTGTGCTCGCATGGGGGGATTCCAGCCCTGGTTGATGGTAGAGGCATACATAGTTGTAGCACCAGTGGGGTTGCCATTATTGGTGGCTCTTACCCAGGCTTCTGCAAAACAGGTCTGGGATACAAAGTTACCATTAACACATGCTACAGATACGATTACCGGTAACATAAAGTCATTGGTGAGTGCATTCACATTGTTGATATTGAATCCAGTAGTAACCCAGGAACTATCAGAGCCGTGACCCACATAATTGATAAATCCGCGTCCGTTATTAACGTTGTTTCCCACTTGAGTAGCGGTGGCACCCTGGGTTTGATACATTTGGTCAACGGTGGTGTAGCCAAAACCTAACAGGTCAGTTCGGATCAGCTCCATATGCTGTTGATCGCTCTCGCCATTGTCTCCTTGTGAGCCGCCCCCTTCATTGGAGGCAATTCCCATGGCGCGGGAAAGCCAATCATCATCGGCCTGCAGATCGCGTTCATAATAAATACTGCGCTGAACCTGGGTTTCTAATTCAGCCACGGTTTGTGCAGAGAATCTTCCGACAAAGATATCGGGATAGCTGTCAGCACCAGCCAATAAGCCATAGGAAGGATCGCTTCCGCCTCCACCACTTGATAATGATGGAACCTGGGGTGCATCGCCAATGAGCTGAACAAACTTGAGACCATTGTTCTGATCATATTGGTTTTGGATATAGGTTTTGATACTGTTGGCAGAGGGACCGGCAACGGTAACATCCACCACATCCACGGTGTAACCCATCTGACGCTTCCAATCAACCCAGGGGATGATCGCTGTGTCAAACATGGAGTTCTTGATCACCAGGATGCGTCCATCTTCTTCCAACACCGGGTATTTGGCTTCTGCAAAGTTCAAAAACAGGTTCTGATATATGCCCCTGAATTCAGAAGCAAAACTCTGTTTCTGGGTGCGCATAGCATTGGTCAAGTCTGTCCCATTGGATACCACATCCACCACAAGTTTAGTATATACACGGGTGATGTTTTGGGCAGGATAATACACAAAGGGTTGAAACCGAACAGTGATGCCGCGGTAGTCCCGGATAATAAAGGGTTCGCTGAGGTTGGCAGCACTTGACGGATAAGACTCGGAAGAGTTATAAAAGGATCCAAAGCTATAGGGCACAGAATCCGGATCAATATCACGGGTTAGATTCCCCTTTGAGGGAGCTATGGGCATTTCCAACTCTATATATTCACTATGTACTACACTTAGATCCATCTTTGATGAAGCGGGGATAATGATGCTTCCTGCAAGTACAGGTACTTGAGGGAATCCAGCTTCCAGGGTTACTCCCGATTTATCCAGATGGGGTAGATACCAGCTCTGATTATTGATCAGAACTTCCTGGCGTTCAAAGGAACCCAGGGTCAGCTCCAATCTGGATGAGTTGCTATCGCTACTAATTAAGCGAATCTGATTTTGGTAATCACCTACAATCACTTGCTCGGCCCAGAGGCTGAGGGAAAATAGCAGGCATAACGATATAATGAGTTTCTTCATTATATATCCTCCATTGTATCTCATATTCTTTTTAACTTTGATGATTCAAACATCACACCAAACACACACATTATATATTAAGCAAGAAGTACCCCCTGCTGGAGGGGGTACCAGATTGTTTATTTCATAAGCATCATCTTGTTGGTTGCAGTGAAGTTGCTGCTTTCCATACGATAGAGGTAAATCCCGCTGGCAACGCTGGATCCACGGTCATCGCGTCCATCCCAGACGATCTGATGATTGCCAGAACTGAGCTCGGTATCCACCAGATTCTTCACCAATTGTCCCTTAAGGTTATAAACCATGACCTTGACCGCTCCTGCTTCTTTCATGCTAAAGCGGATAGTGGTTGTGGGATTGAAGGGATTGGGGAAGTTTCCTTTGAGAGCAGTAACCAGCGGATTCAGATTGTCATCATTTGCAACTGCAGGTGTAACCGTGATCGGAATACTGAGGGTAGGGAGATCAGGATCATTGGATGTGATATTGATCTCAGATTCGATAGCAGGAACCGGATCACCGGCGTTGAAAGTGATGGTGAATATCTTGCTGCTATTGGGTTCCACAGTGTAGTAGTAATCATCAGGTAAATCCTGCCCCATGCTACTGAGTACAAACTCCTCAGGCAGGGATAGCAAGCCATTCAGTTCTTCAGTTCCCAGATTCCGCAACACCAGATTCTGAGAAACCGTTGTATTGACATGGACTTCTTCAAAGTCGATGGATGAGGTTGTGGTATAGAACATAGGGATGTCACCACTCCCGGAAAGCGGGAAGATGATGTCATCTATCCATGCGGCGTCAGAACCAGAATCTTGACTAACATCTTTGAGATATGTCCATTTAAAGGTTCTGGAACCAGCACTCACCGGGTAGCTGTATTGGGACCAGGGACGGTTTCCGCTCCATGAGCCAATTTCAGCATCATCAATGTAGAACTTCAGGAAGTCATAGTTGTTCTCAGAGGATACCTTGGCATGGAACTTGATTTCAGAATCCATACCTACTTCCAGGGTAATTTCCAGGGTTGTGCTGCCATTATCGTTGATGTCTCCACTACGCACAGAGTAGCTGCCGCTTTGGTGATCAGTATTGGTAACAAACCAGGGAATGGTGCTGTTATTTTGCCAGGGGAAGGTACTCAAATCGCCAGCTTCAAATCCTTCAACCACTGCTCCAATGGGAATCAATACACTGTGATTGATCATCTGAACACCCATATCCAGAGCAACGCCCAGGGGGATCACTGTGCCATCTACAACATTGCTGGCTATTTGCAGATCAAAGGAAAGGGGAAGATTGCTACCAGTGCTCAATCCAGGAATCATGAAGCTATTGATGGGTAATATAGCCTGATCGCTGTTTAGAATCAAGTCCAAGCTTCCGCTTTCAACTGCCATATGACCGATATTCTGGATATTGATAGTGATGTTTATTGTTTCTCCAGCCTCAAAAGCTCCATTGTTGTTGGGATCAAAGAAGGAAGTCGATGCAATAATGATATCAGGTGCATTGATGGTTAGACTGCGGGTTGAACTCCATTGCTCGCTACCATTGCTTACAGTAAAAGTGAATTGGGCAACGTGCTGATCCGGAGTGCCCTGATCGATGTTCATAACGAATATACCATTGACGGTCGTCTGCCCTTCAGAGGGGATGTTATCGATAGTAACTTCATCAGTATCGAAATACACCCAGGGGCTATCGGTATCAACTGTAACGCTTAGGTTCTGGGCTTCCAGGACTCCCACATTGCTAAAAGTAAGATTGATCGGGAAGCTTTCACCTGCTTCCGCTACACCGTTGTCATCGCCTAAAACGATCTGTCCCACGGTCACATAAGGTCCAGAATTGGGGATTACGGATACAGTGGTAACCAGAGGCTTGCGACGAGAACGGGTAACAACCAGATCTGCAGCACCAGGCTCGGTGAAGGGTGTAAACTCAAGTGTCAGGTTTCCATCCGCATCAGCTAAGCCGGAACCATGCAGCACATTGTTCATGGAAAGAGCAACATAGCTATAAGGATCAGTTGTGATTTCCAAACTGCTCAAGCCCAAAAACAGAGTCTCTGGAACTTGTGTGGAGTTTTGAGCGGGGATACCAATGTATGGCATCAGCGAAGGATCTCCCATGACGGAATAGATCTCCCAATAGTAGTTAATCCGAGTGCTATTGCCTTGCACAACAGCCAGGTTTCCCATCACCGTCATTGCGCCAGCGGAATAAGCCCAATCTGAAAAAGCTTCGTTGTTATCATGGAAAACTGCGTCATAAACTCCAAGAGCATTGGCGTTGTAGGCAGGAGCATTTCCGGTTGCATTGCCTTTTGCACCAACTCCCCACCAGTAGTCTTCGTTCCAATATGTGCTATTGGTACCACCGATGTAGATTACTCCTCCCTTGTTCTCCGCTCTTAACCAGCCTTCGGCGAAGCATATCCCGACATCAAACTTGCTGGTAAGACAGCAATTGCCAACCACAAATGAGTATTTGTTCTGATTTTGTAAAGCATTGATATGGGGAATGGTGAAGCTCGGATCGCTCCAATTCGTTTCGCCACCATGAGCTGTATAATTCACATAACCAGCTCCAGCAGATACATCAGCTCTGATGTTGGCAGCATTGCTGCCTGAGTTGGGATACAAATAGGCATGAGTATTTATTCCATGAGCGGCGTTGAAGTAGTTCTGAGTAGCATAATTAATTTGGCCGTTGCCATGAGTTTGGGCATAGTAGCTATCCATGCCTGCAATGAGTACCGCTTCCTGAAGATAGCTGTCATCTGGCATGGAGTATTGCTCGTGCTGCAAAGTCTTATTGACCTGATTGGTAACTTCAGCAGGAGTGGTTGCAGAAAAACGGCCAAAATACATCTCTGGCATATAGTCAGTGCCTTCCAGGCGCACATAATTCAGATCAGTGGGATGACTTCCGGTGCTTCCACTATTCGCAGCTACCTGGGCTACATCGCCGACGATTAACAGATAGCTGGGAGCTGGATTCTGAGGTGTAGCACTGTTCCACAGGTTTTGCATGAAGCTTTTGATCGAACTGGTGCTGTTGCCAATGCTTTCAATGGTTGTTACGTTTACATTGTAACCTTCCCGGGTTTTCCAATCGATGAAAGGCTGCAGGGCAGGAATGAAGCTCTGGGGAGTGATAATTACATAACCAATGGGATAAGTTAGTAAAGTGGTACGAGTGGCGGGGTAATTCCAGATGCTGCTTGACAGGGCAGATTCAAAGACGACGGAACGAGTTCTTGCCTTCAGGGTAGCGCTGGAAACATGATCGGCATTTACGAAGCGGATATCAACCTGAGTGGAGACAACTATATCCAGGCTTTTTGTGGCGGGATTGTAGTTCACCGGTACGAAGTCCAGAGCAAAGAGACGCTCACCGCGCATCATACCCAATTCGGAGATTTGGATCATGTTCTCGGTTGTAGATCTGGATCCATTATAAAAATCACGATTGACATTAAACTTGAGTTGATTGGGATCTTCACATTTGGCCACGGGCTCTTGATAGGGCAGAATCGGGTAATATACGCCCTGCTCTTCAAGAGAAATCTGACGGCGGATGGTATTGGTAAGCTGGTACTCCACCGAAGCTCCCAGTGGAACTGAGATAATCTTGCGCATCAGGGGGAGGGCTGGATTTCCAACTGTGTTTGTAGTTGTATAGTTTTCAGCGCCAAGCATTGTCCAGACGCCTTCTTTGGTATTGATTTCATTATGCTGGATTCTATCCAGAGCAAACCTCACACTAAGACCTTCCGAGCTGCTGCTGAGTATTCTGACCTCAGAAGCCTGCTGTTGCAAAGTGATTGTCCCGGCTGATACGCTGAGTATCATTGCCATGAACATCAGTAAGAGTAGGTGTTTCTTCATGATATCTCCTATATTATTGAACATAAACAATTTCAGGGTGCAGAACGCGCACGTTCCAGTACCTTATATATATTAAGCAAGATTAGTGCCAAGACTATAAAAAAATCGAGGCTTCATGCTTTCTATTCACGTTATAACCAGATTCAGGCCTCAAGGAAAGACAGGTTAGCTGATTCATGAATGGTGTTTCCAGATAATCTGCATCCAGCATTTCATTCTTCACTGATCTGATAAACTCTGGTCTATCTTGCATCGTTTTTCACCAAAATATCTTCTGCTTTGTATATGATCGTGAAGCGGGAGCCTTCAGACGGTTTACTGGAAATCTCCAATCTGCCCCCAGTATGCAAAATAGCTTCCAGCACAAAAACCAGTCCCATGCCAAAGCCCTTTTCATACATGGTTCCCTGCATACTAAATGATTTCCCGGTGAGGATTCGTTCGATCTGGTCTGAGCTCATTCCTATCCCCTGATCCTGGATTGAGATCCTGAGTTCAGGTTCACAATAATTAAGCTCCAGGGTGATGGTAGATCCCGGATGAGAGAACTTGATTGCGTTTGACATCAAGTTACGCACAATCAGCTTCAGACGATTGCGAACAAGCCTGATCATCAGGGGATCACAATTACTTTGAAAATTAACACTTATCCCCTTGGGGTATGCCGTTGATTCAGCTAGTTTGATCCCGCTGCGAAATGACTCGTTCAGTTCAAACACCTCGGGTTCTTCTTCCAGTCCAGCCTTGTATTTGCCGGCTATCTCCAGTAATTCGGAGATCAATTCCTCTGTGTCGCGAGCGGATTGATTAAGATATTTCAGCATGTCGTCATGTTGCTCTTTGAGCATACCCTTGCTCAGGAACTCCGCTGTTTGACTGATTGTCGCCACAGGCCCCCGGACATCATGAGCGATGATAGAGATAATCCTGTTAAGCAGGGAATTGGTCGCCAGAAGCAGATTGTTTTTGGTTACCAGTTCTGCAGTTTTTCGCCTGATAATCTGATTGCTTTCCTCCAGGGCTATATTTTGGGTTTGATACATTTCCAGTTGTGATTCCAATTTACTTTGCAGATATTTTGATTCTGCCTGAGCAAAATGTAGTGGTGTATTATTCTTATGGATTCTATGCTCTAGAATCATCTCAACGCTTTGTGCCAAAAAGGCTTGAGCAAAGTCGTGCTTATACTGCCAGGCATCTTTGAGCATTGAATAAGCAGTTTTCTGAGCTTCCATATTATTGGTCTTATGTGCCATATCCCGCGCTCGTTGAGCACATTCGATAGCAGAGTCATAATCTGCTTCCTCAATTCCAATCAGTGCCAGGTTGTTCAAGATGGTTATCTCCATGGCGTCATCATGATATTTTTCGGCTAAATCGAGGGATTCCCTGTATATCTTTATTGCTGTAGCATAGTCTTTTTGAATGGTCTTTAGCGATGCCAGGTTGTTCAACACGATTGACATTTGATGCTCAGGCATATATCTGGCATAATAATCCATAGCCATTTCGGCATATTGCTCAGCTGGTTTCACCTCAGTCATGTCGGTGTAACATGCGCAAAGATTATTGTAGATCATGGCCAGTCGTTCGTTGTTGCCTTGATTCGCGTACAATTCCTTAGCGCATAGTAAGTATTCCAGCGCTTTTTCTGGTGATCCCGCAGCACGGTGCAGATTTGCCAGATTATTGTAAATATCTGCTGCACCTTCAGTTTCTCCGCTCTTTTCCAGCAGGGATAAGGCAGCCAGATATGCATCAATGGCAGCTTTGGGTTTCAGGGCTTTATTGTAAGCAACACCAAGATTGTTAGTATATAATACCCGGTCTGCTTCACTTAGTTCTTCTTCAAGCAGGCTTTCCCAGATTCCAATGGCTTCAAAGATCTCTCCCATAGCTTGTCTGACAAGTGCGATATTGTTCAAGGCACGCAGTTCCCAATCTCGATTTTGAAGTTTTTGTGCTAATGCTAAAACTTCAAGCAAAAGCTTCAGGGACTGCGGGAAATTCCCTTGTATGGCCTGTAAGTGAGCTCCAACCATTCGCATCTTCATATACAAGGGTTCTTCCTGGTGGATTGCTCCACAGTTTACCAGTTCTTCAAATCTGGCATAACGCATGGATATCTGATCACGGTTCAAGCCTGATTTCTGATCCAATACCTCATTGAAGCTTTCAAGATCTTGTTCTGATACATCTGAAGCCATAAACTCGGTCTCCTTGATTGAGAATTATCTTAACATCAATTAATCAGGTATGGCAGCTTTTGTCAAGTCAAATGATGCAGGCATTCTTCCATATCTACCCAGCCAGATTTTCGTCTGCCATCAATAGCTTCTTCCCTCAATTCTTCCCTCAATTTGTGTCAAAACCTCCAAACACTGGACATCCCTGTTGGTTGTCCTCACGATGCCGTTACCTTGTGGTTACAAAAGTAACGGCAAAGTGACCACATCGTGACCACAACTAATGTGGATACGCCATTCTGGCGTGTGATGAACGAAGTGCTTCGAGGACTGTTGATTCTCAGACTTGCACTTTGCTCCGTATTCTAACACTCTGCGTACTTTGAAAATAAGCTTGACGTGATACCCGCATTTCAATTAATGACTGAAATATACTCGCTACCATAAGTTTACTTGGGAGAATACTATGAAAAAAGATCAAGCTGCCTTTCTGAAGGCTATGCAGTCTCATGAGGACAAGGAAAAAGCCATCGGCAGTCAGCGTTTCTTTCGTACAGGCCCGGGAGAGTATGGCGAAGGTGACAAATTCTGGGGCTTAAGCGTTCCCGTTCAGCGCAGCATCTCCAGGGAGTACTATTCCAGGCTGTCTCTGGCTGATCTGGGCACTTTGATCAGGCACGAAGTTCATGAAGTGCGCCTTACCACGGTTATGATGCTGGTGCTGAAGTATCAACACGCTGAAATCCTTGAAGCAAGAGCGGAAGTGGTGGAGCTCTTCATGAACTCCATGCTGTATATCAATAACTGGGATCTGGTGGATACCTGTGCGCATCTGATATTGGGCGACTGGCTGCTGGATAAGGATTGGAGCATCTTGAAGGAACTTGCCGCAAGAGAACACCTCTGGACTCAACGCATAGCCATGATTGCAACCTATGCCTTTATTCGCAAAGGGGTGTATCAGCCGAGTCTGGAGATTGCTGATATTCTGATGGATCATAAGCACGACCTCATCCACAAGGCCGTTGGTTGGATGCTGCGCGAAGTGGGCAATAGGGATTATAAAACCGAATACAACTTTCTGCTGCCTCGCTATAAAACCATGCCACGTACTATGTTGCGTTATGCCATTGAGAAGTTCAATGAGCCTGTGCGTCAGGCCTTCCTGAAGGGTTCCATATAATCCAGCCCCGAAGCAGGGTGTAAACTTTGAATCAGGATTAACACTATCAGATTCAAAGCTTGCTTGTTTATAGAAGTGAAGAACGATTTCCGGCAAATAGGCTCAATATTTGCATATAAAGCTTACATCAGGGGAGGATAAAGATGAAACAAGTTCTGATTATTGTTCTATTAGCGCTTCCATTGGCCATGTTTGCGGCTTATCTGGAAGATATTCCCTCACAGGTTAGCCAACCCGACGGCAGCCTGCTGAGTCTGTTTGCCAGCGGCGACGAATATG
>JALNYD010000073.1 GCA_023230025.1 Candidatus Cloacimonadota bacterium
CTCCGCTGGAGATGGCATCAAAACCCAGGCTATCGGCTTTGTGGCAAAGCATTTCCGCTGCTCGTTGATCGAAGATCCCACATAGCGGCCCCAGGGTTTGATATGGTTCATAGTCTTTCTTGAATATTCCATGAGTCTTTTTGCAGACAGCTACACATGGTTCGCCACAAGTGTGGAAGCTTTTTGTGGCAATGCTTTCTTCATTGAACTGCTTTAGATAGTGATTGCGGATATGCTGCTCGTGAAAGGCTTTGCGTTTAGCGGATGTCCAGTGTATGGAACGATAGTTGAAGGCCAGGAAGTCATCGGCATTTTTGGCATAATTAACACCAAAGGTACCTCCAGTCTCAACTTCGGGATCAAAGCGATATTTCTTGGTAGATTCCAGATCCTTTGCCACCATCTTTTGCTCGTAGCGTGCCTGGAACCACTCATCTGCCACCTTCCGATCCCTGAAGTCCTCGTCCAGATGGGTGCCACCATAGATGATTGCGCAGATACCATGCTGAGTGAATAGCTTTGAACCCAATCCCCCTCGCCCTGCCCAGGTATCCACATGACTTAGTTTGCCATCTTTGATGGGGACGGAGACTATTCCACCAATATCGGAGTATTTGGCAGCGGGTCCAACGGCAAGGATGCGAGGATTATTGACATAGAGTTTAGCAAAGTCGTTATACACATATTGCATCAGGCTATACACGCCATCTTCCTGCCAGATCAGTTCCTCGTTCACTGCGTGCAGTTCCAGCTCAATTTCTTCGCCGTGATTACGATTCAACACCAACACTGAAGGATTGGCAGCTTTGCCGATAATCGAGACCATATTGATCCCCAGATCATCAAAGACGAGACCTGCCCCACCCATGCTGGAGATGTAGAACCCTCCCCAGGCCGGCGAGAAGCCAGTGAAGATCATGCGATTTGAGCCAGGAAAGATTGAGCCTGCCAATAGACCTACTCCGAAGTTCAGCGAGTTGTGTTTACCCGCCATGTGTAAGCCCAGATCTACAGGACCAAAGAATGCTCCCAGGGGATAGCGTTCAAGACGATAGAACCCGGAAGAGGCATCAATTACCAATACCTTTAAGTTGTGTTTGCTAACGTCGATAAGTGCTGGTTTTGCCATCATCACCCCCATCCAGTTGACTATCGTGTTTTATTTGAACTGAGACTAATTGAAGCCCAATTCTTTCAAGGCTGTGCCTTTCTTCCGCCAGTTCTCATTGATCTTGACAAAGAGATGAATCTCCACCGGGATTTGCATGAACTCGGTGAGCTGCAGTTCCGAGTATTCCCGGATTCTCTTCAGATTTGCCCCGCCCTTCCCGATGATAATTGGTTTTTGGCTTTGCCGTTCAATCCAGATCATGGCATCTATCACCACCTTGTGTGGTGTTTCCTGGAAGCGTTCAATCAGCACTGCCGTGGCATAGGGGATTTCATCCTCAAACTGATGAAAGATGGCTTCCCGAATCACTTCCCGGGCAAAGAAACGCAGGGGGAGATCAGAGAGTTGATCTTCATCATAATAGGGATCGTGATAGGGGATAAAGTGCCGGATGCGTTCCAGCAGATGCTCAATATTAGCTCCGGTTCTGGCAGATACAAAGATGCTCTCCGTCACCGCAGAAGGCAGATGCTTCAGGAACTGGGCAGGATCATACTCCTGAACCAGATCAACCTTGTTAAATACTGCCAGGATTGGGCAACGCAGGTGTTTGATCATATCCAGTACTTCGGAATCATAATCACTTGGAAAGCCCGGAATCTGCGTCATAAAGATCAATAAATCTACATCTTTGAAGCTATCCGAAATGATGCGGGACATCTTTTCCTGCATTTCATAACGGGGTTTCAGATATCCCGGAGTATCGATGAAGATAATCTGATGCTGCGGGCTGTTCCAAATGCCCTTGACTGCATAACGCGTAGTTTGGGGTTTGGCGGAAGTAATGGAGAGTTTTTCGCCCAGAATGCGGTTCATCAGAGTGGATTTACCCGTATTTGGTTTACCGATTATGGCTACAAAGCCGCTTTTGAAATCTGCTTTGATCATAGTAAAACTACAGGGTGAGCACAAAACTCACCCTGTAGGATTGATTCTTTATAGGGTTGCAAATACTTCTTTGATGATCTGAATACATTCGACCAGTTGCTCTTTGGTGATCACCAGAGGCGGAGCCAAACGAATGATGTGGCGATGAGTGGGTTTGCAGAGCAGACCCTTTTCTTTCAGCATCACGCATACGTCCCAGGCTTCCACTCCATCCCTGGGCTCTACTACGATGGCATTCAGAAGACCACGGCCGCGCACCAGCTTGATCATGGGGTGGTTCAGCTTGCGCAATTCCTCGCGGAAATACTCGCCCAGTTCAAAAGCGCGTTCGGCAAGCTTCTCATCCCGCACTACTTCCAGGGCTGCTTTGGCTACGGCACAAGCCAGCGGAAATCCGCCGAAAGTGCTGCCATGCTCTCCGGGTTTGATCTGCAGCATAATATCGCGATCTGCCAGAACAGCAGAAACAGGCAATACACCACCGGAAATGGCTTTGCCCAGGATCAGCATGTCCGGACGTACATTTTCATAATCGCAGGCCAGTAACTTGCCGGTGCGGGCAATACCGGATTGGATTTCATCGGCTACAAAGAGCACATTGTGTTCTTTACAAGCATCAAAGCAAGCCTTCAGATAGCCATCATCGGGAACAAACACGCCGGCTTCACCCTGAATGGGCTCCACGATGAAAGCAGCTACGTTCTTGCCATGCTGTTCCAGATATTTCTTCAGGGCGCTGGCATCATTGTATGCCACGCGCACGATTCCGGGAGTGAAAGGACCAAATCCTGCATAGCAATCCGGATCGCTGCTGGCAGAAACGATGGCAATCGTCCGGCCATGGAAGTTGTTTTCAGCAAAGATGATGATGGCATTGCCATCTTCCACGCCTTTAACGTTGTAGGCCCATTTACGGGCAAGCTTCATGGCGGTTTCTACACCTTCAGCACCACTATTCATGGGCAATACCATGTCATAACCGAAGAACTCGGTAATGAACTTCTCATACTCACCCAGCTTGTTGTTATAAAAAGCCCGGGAGGTGAGGGTAAGCTCTTGAGCTTGGTCGCACAAAGCTTTGATGATACGTGGGTGACAGTGTCCCTGATTCACCGCTGAATATGCGGACAGGAAATCATAATACCGGTTTCCTTCCGGATCCCACATGAAAACGCCTTCGCCTTTGGCCAGAACTACGGGTAGCGGATGATAGTTATGCGCTCCGTATTTCTCTTCCAGATCCATCGCTTCGCGAGAGCTGATCTTGCCATATTTGAGATTGTTGGACATGTTTCCTCCATGTTCTATGTTGATTTTCTTTCTACATTAACCTGTTTAAAAATGCAGCCTATATGTCAAGGGGAAAAAAGGTCAGCAGCCGTTGTCTCAAACCAGAGAGCATCTCTGCCCGTGTCCGGAACCTCTATCTGATCAGTCTATGTATCAATGAGTTGTCACTTTGATAGTGCTTGAAAGTCCAGCTTTGCCGTTCGCATCTGGGATCAAGCACAAGCAAGTACCCAACGGATTCGTTTAGTGCAGAGCCTGATGGATGAACCAGGTGTTCGAAACTGCTTCTTGCCGGCAACAATCATCTTGACACAATTAGATTACCACAATATTTTGACTAAACTTCAAATATTCACAGGAGGTATGAATATGAACCCAAAGCTACTACTACTTTTCTTAGGCCTGTTGATACTGGGTGGATGTGCCAGCTTTCAAAAGCAGGAAGTTCAATCAACATTAGCAATCACTCCAGCCTCGTCACCCCAGGTTGTGGATGAAGTGATAAGTTTGAAAAGGAAGGTTGCCATCGCCCGGTTCACCAATGAAACACGGATGGCGAACAGTTTTTTGAACGAGGGAAGCGATACGCAGGAAAAGATGTCCAAAGCTGCAACAGATATACTTTCAGCAAAGCTGGCAATGTCCAAACGCTTCATCCTGATAGAACGCCAGGATGATTTGGCCATTGAAAACGAGCAAAAGATTTCCAACATCGAAAGCTATAAGATTCCAGCGGATTACCTGATTTTGGGTTCGATCTCAGAGTTTGGGCGCAATACCAGCGGGAATGTTGGTCTGGTTGACAGAACCAAAAAGCAAACCGCCTACGCCAAAGTAACCATGCGGATCATTGATACTCGCAGTGGAATGGTGATTTATGGAGAGGAAGGAGCAGGAGAAGCTTCCAGTGAAGTTGGCACAGTTTTGGGGATGGGCTCCCGGGCAGGCTATGACGATAGCCTCACCGATAAAGCAATTGACGCTGCCATCAGCAGCGTGATCCAAAACCTGATCAATAAGCTCTCACATGATCCCTGGCGCTCGTATGTGCTAAGTAAGGAAGGTGCTGATGTGTATATCGCCGGAGGAGCTCTGCAGGGAGTAAAACCCGGAGACGTATTTAAAGTTTACCAACGCGGCAAGCAAGTTGTAAATCCACAAACCAATCTGCCGGTGGAACTGCCGGGTACCCAGATTGCCACAATCAAAATCAACACGCTTGTGCCTGGAACGGAACTTACTGAACTTTCCAAAGCCTCAATCATCCAGGGCAGTATCCCCGATGATGGTTTTGAGAATATCTATGTGAGCGATAAGTAAGGAGAGATAATGAAAGGATTGGTATTAGTGATCGTGCTGGCAATGCTATTGCTTACGGCTTGCAGTGTGGAGAAAGTCACTCAGGAATCAACCATGAAAGGGGACTACGGGATGCTTAAGCTGGTTGGTGATCCAACCGGCAGAACTGTAATGCTGGATGGACAGGTTTTAACTCTTGATCCAAAGAAAGAAGTGAACATCTTCGAGTTGAAAAGCGGGACATATAAGATCGAGGTACGTGCGAACGACCAGATTGTAATGAACCAGAACTTATTCATCAGCACTTCTCAGACAAACGAGGTTAAGCTTCCATGAGGATCAGATTCGGATTACTCGCAATATTGTTGTTATTGGCTGCCTGTGCTCAGCCTCCCTATCTGTATTATGGTACTTCTTCCCACAGTTATTATCAAGCGGTCAAAAAGCAGGATGAAAAGTCAGTTGCCAAATACAAGGCAAGCCTGGAAGACGTTTTCCAAAAGTCAGCCAAGCTGGGGAAACCAGTTCCTCCCGGGTTGTATGCCGATTATGCCTTGCTGCTGATGAAAGAACAAAATGCAGACGAGGCAAGAGTGTATTTTCAAAAAGAAATGGAAACCTGGTCTGAGAGTCATGACCTCATGAACTTCCTGATGCAGCGCTACAGTATAGAAAAGTAGGGGGAAAAGATGAAAAAGTATATTTATCTATTGGTCGCCGTCCTTATCCTTCTATTAATGGCTGCATGCGCAATGCCCCAATCAACATACCAGGAGCTCTTTCCCAAGATGTATCAGAGTTCTCCGGCCTGCATCATGATTTTGCCTCCCATGAATGAAAGCACGGGAGCGGATGCCAAGGAGTACTTTGCCTGCTCACTGTCAGAATCCATCGGATTGAAAGGTTATTATGTCCTGCCTGTGGAAGCTACCTTTGGTGTTCTTCGCGAAGAAGGACTGTATGATACTGAGAACATGAATGCGGCAGTCCTAAAAAACCTAAAGGAGCATTTTGGGGCTGATGCAGTGCTGTTTTCCACTATCCAGGAATGGGACAAATCCTGGGCAATAACATCGGGATCGCTGAATATAACTTCAAAGTTCGCACTCCTTAGCACAGCTACGGCTGATACGCTATGGGATTTTACCATGAAGACCAATGTCTCAATCGGATCACAGAGTAACAACATCCTGGTTGCTGCCTTGGAGTCTGCAATAAAAACTGCTATTGAAGATTATTTCCCAAATTGCCTTAGTGCCAATACTCAAACAATGGAATACGCCATGCCTTATGGCAAGCATCATCCGGGATTTAACACGGATGGAACAAAGCCCATTGTCCCAAACAAGCGAGGCAGTCTGAGTATTAGCAAGTAACCGTAATTATCGAAAAACAGAGCCTGGCCCCAGCATTAGCTGCCAGGCTCTTTTCTTATCCCGATATATGCCATTGGGTTCGACACGTCACGTGTCGAACGAGGCCGTAGGCCGAGAAAAGTAAGCAGCTGCGTTGCTTCTGCAGATGAGGCGTATGCAAACCTAACTTCAATCGCATGTACTGGCTTCATTCAGGGAACGAAGCTGAGCCAAAACCGAGCTAAAGCCGTGAGTTCCGAGGGGAAGATGGCTATTTCATATAGAGTGAATGCTGTTCATTTTCACAAACAATCTGGGTGAGGAGAAGCATTTTCCCCTTGACACAATATGGCTTTACAGTGTTTGCTCCACACTATGTAAATGTCAACCAATATAGGAGATAAAGATGAACTACTTTTTCAGCGAGGATCAACTTGAGATGCAGGAATTGGCGCGTAGAATTGCCAATGAAAAGATGAAGCCTCTCAGTGAACACTATGATCAGGAAGGGATATTCCCCTGGGATATCGTTGAGGTAATGCGTCAGAGCGATCTTTTTGCCATATTAATCCCTGAGGAATATGATGGGATCAGCGGAAAAGTCATGGATCTGGCAATAGTGACTGAAGAGCTTTGTGCAGTTGATGCTGGCATCGCCCTTGCTTTTGGAGCAACCGGCCTGGGAATGTATCCCATATTGATAGCCGGAAATGAAGAGCAGAAGCAGAAATATCTGCCCATCATCGCAGCCGGAGAGCAGCTTTGTGCATTTGCGCTTACGGAGGCAAACGCTGGCAGTGATGCTGGAGCGATCGAGACCACTGCCCGCAAAGAAGGTGACTATTACATTCTCAACGGAACCAAGCAGTGGATCACCAATGGGGGAGAAGCCGGGATCTATACTGTTTTTGCCATGACAGACAAGACCAAAGGAGCCCGTGGTTGTTCCTGCTTTATCGTGGAGAAGGACACCCCTGGTTTCACATTTGGAAAGAAAGAGAACAAAATGGGCATCCGTGCTTCGGCAACCCGGGAATTGATCTTTGAAGATTGCAAGATTCCTGCTGCCAATCTTTTGGGTCGCGAAGGCACTGGTTTCATCACAGCCATGAAGGTTTTTGATAAATCCCGTCCGATGGTTGGCGCACAGGCGGTTGGAATTGCCCGCGGCGCGTTTGAAGCTTCAGCTCGCTATTCTCAACAGCGTCAGCAATTTGGCAAGCCCATCTCCAGCTTCCAGGCAGTCCAGTTCATGCTGGCGGATATGGCTACGCAGATTGAGGCAGCCCGGGCATTAGTATTCCAAACCGCCAAAATGGTGGATGCAGGAGTAAAGAACTATTCCAAAGAAAGCGCCATGTGCAAATACTTCGCCTCTGATGTGGCGATGAAAGTCACCACCGATGCCGTGCAAATCCTGGGTGGATATGGCTATATGAAGGAATATCCGGTGGAAAAGATGATGCGGGATGCCAAGATTCTGCAGATCTATGAAGGAACAAATCAGATTCAGCGCGGCATTGTTGCGGCAAACCTGCTCAAAGAGTTCTAAAAATGCTGGATTGGGTGGAACACATTCCCATCGCCATCAGTGTATGCGATAAAGAAGGGATTATTATCCAGATCAATGCAACTGCGGCCGAGACCTTTGCGAAATACGGCGGTAAGGAACTGATCGGGAAATCCATCTTTGATTACCATCCTGAACACTGCAATGCGATGATCCGGAAGATGTTGGCCACTGGTGAAAGCCATAGCTACACCATCAGTAAGGCTGGAAAGAAGAAACTGATCCATCAGCAACCCTATCTGGTGGATGGAGAAGTAGCAGGAGTGGTGGAGTTTTCCATCGTACTTCCCGAGAATATGCCCCATTACGAAAGGCAAGCATGAAGATTCTGGTTCACACCTGTTGTGCGCCCTGCCTGATAGCTCCCTATCAGAAGCTGATTGAGGCTGGGCACAACGTTTCCGCTTTGTGGTATAATCCCAATATCCATCCCCTGCTGGAGTATCAAAAGCGCCGGGACACCCTGCGTGACTTTGCCGCAAACAGAGGCTTCGAATTGCTCGAGTATGATGAATATGGCTTGCATCAGTTTCTGCAAAACACCATAGACAAGATTGATCAGCGCTGTGAATATTGCTACCAGAGCCGTTTGGAGAAAGTTGCGCAGCTTGCTTCAGAAAAGGGATTTGATGCATTCAGCAGTACCCTGCTCTATAGCCGATATCAGAAGCACGAGCGGATCATTGAGATTGCCCGGCAAATGAGCAGCAAGTATCAGGTGGATTTCTACTATGAGGACTGGCGTCAGTTGTGGCAGGAAGGCATCCGGCTTTCCAAAGAAGCCGCCATGTATCGTCAACAATATTGTGGCTGTATATTCAGTGAAGAGGACCGTTATCGTGAGCAAATACGAAGAAATTGACCTGAGTGATCTGAAGGTATATTCGATCAAAGAACGTTTCAGCAAGGTGCAGCCAGAGCTTTTTGCCAAAAAGGGGATGGCTGATACCAGTGCGCTGCTGGATTGCTTACCAGATATCCTGGGGGCAAAAGATCTTAAGGCCTTGATTCATAAACTGAAAGTTGCCAAACAGCAAGGTAGAGCAATCATTGTTGGCCTGGGTGGACATGTGATCAAGTGCGGCCTGGCTCCCCTGCTTATCGAAATGATGGAAGCTGGATATATCACTGCCATCACGGTGAATGGCTCGGTGATTATCCATGACTATGAAATTGCCTTTTTTGGAGCCACTTCCGAGGATGTATCTAAAGCTCTGGCCGATGGCTCGTTTGGCATGTCTTTTGATACCTGTTTTGGGCTTAACCAGTGCATTAGTAAAGGCAGTAAATCCGGATTGGGTCTGGGTGAAGCTGTGGGTAAAGAAATCCTGCACAAAGCTCCTCATAGTGAGCTATCCCTGCTGGCGATGGCTTATAAGCTCGACATTCCGGTTTGTGTGCATGTGGCAATCGGGACAGATATTATCCATCAAACTCCATGTGCGGATGGTAAGGCAATCGGGGATTGCTCCTTGCGGGATTTCCGCATCCTTGCCAAACAGGTTTGTGGCCTGAATGGGGGAGGGGTGTATCTGAATCTTGGTTCAGCAGTCATTCTTCCGGAAGTATTCCTGAAAGCCCTGACTGTGGCACGTAATATCAGCGGTGAGGTAAAGAACTTCTGCACCGCTGTGTTTGATATGAATATGCATTACCGGGCGCGGGTGAATGTAACCCAACGTCCGGTGGAAACTGGAGGTGATGGCTATTACTTCCTGGGGCAGCACGAAATCCTGATCCCTCTCTTGATCAAAAGCCTGCTGAGTAGTAACTAAGAGTTTTCCACTGATCTGCGCAGATCAGCTTCAAGCTTCTCAAACGAAAAAGCTCCTCTCGGTAAAATGAGAGGAGCTTTGGATGTTTAGGGAGTGCTTTTTAGTGTTAAAAACCGAACCAGGGGCCTATGCTAAAGGTAATCCCTTCATATTTGGTATTGGGCGAATCCACCACTTCATACTGCTCTTCACCCATACCGATCACCCGCCAATCTTCACGCAGATTGACTCCATACATATAACCGCCTTCCGCGCGCAAGCCCAGCCAGGGAGTAAAGCGTACAAGTAATTCAGCGCGAGGTTGTGCCAATAGATATCCCTTGCTGATCTTAAAATGCGTGTTGTTTGAACCGGTAATAGTCCCGGGGAGATCATTCCAGTTGTAGGCTGCGTTGGTGTTCACAAACTCCAGTTCGTGATTGGCTCCGCCAACAAGCAAGCCCAGAGAAGTAACGATGTTTTTTGTGATTGGGATGCGTTTATCCAGAGTTACACCGCCCATGGTGCTACCATACTGCATCCAAAGATGATAGCCTGGGTTTTCTGAGCTGGTCGAATTCTTGCGTTTGCTGTCATTATACCAGGTTATCTGGCCACCCAGGAAATATCCTTTACCAACGGGGAACTTCCCGCCCAAACCCTGTTGCAGCAAGAACTCATCCTTGTATTCACGAAATCCAAGCGCTGGATTTGAAATCAGACCGTTAATATCATCCATATCCATCTGCACCCACATTGGGATCCAGGTACCACCGCCATAACCGGGGCTGAGCTTCTTCCTGGTAGATTTCGGGGTAGTACTGGTTCCGGATGATTTATCCCCTCTGGAGCCCACCGTCAGATCAAGGCTATCCTGCATACCATCACGGAACACGATAATCGTTACAACATCGCCGGCTCGCAGAGTTTTTTGGATCTTCTCGAAAGTAGCAAAATTGGTTACTTCTCGATTGTTGATGCTTAGAATGATATCATCTTCCTGAAGGCGATAGTTCCAGGCCGGGGATTCACGCACCACACCAGTTACCAGAACCCCATGATTACCCTTATAGTTCAATTCCTGAGCTTTGGGGAAAGTGAGATCTTCCATATAAAGACCAAAATAGGCGGCATCCGGGGCTTCTTTGCCATTCTGTTGGTTGATCACAACTTTGGTATTGATATCATCCAGCCCCTTCAGTTCCATGATGATGTGGCGAGCATCCTCGAGCTCTTCAGTGTCTGTATCTGTGTCAGCCAGCAGCAGACTGCTGAGGCCCAGGATCAGGACCAGGATTAAGCTTATCTTTTTCATTGCTCTAACCTCGCTTGCTATTTTTTCAGTATCAATGTGCAAAAGCTGTGCCAATTGTCCTGCTTCATGGAAGATGCTGAACCTCATGCAGATAGCGGTTAGATTGCCGGCTGTGCCGCATCCCGGTTATATCATTATGATATCAGCCTATATCGTTCTGAGATTGTTTGAGCATCAATATGGAGTTCATCCTCGATTGTTCGGCTGAGCTACAAGCTTGTAACTCATCTATGGTGGATAGTTAACAAATCATTGACATAAATATGGGAAATCTGGGAATGTATCTTGCACATAGGTCCAGATATCTTGACATCCATGGAGGATACCATGAAGAAATTGC